>DAHUXU010000699.1 GCA_027307005.1 Gemmatimonadota bacterium | reverse complement strand
CCACCGCGGCCGCGGGCTGCGTCCTCGATGGCGTCGACATGGCCCTCGATGGACGCGCCGTCCGCAGCTTCTGCGCGGTACGCCCGCCCGGCCATCACGCGCTCCGCGATCGCGCTATGGGATTCTGCCTCTTCGGCAATGTCGCAGTCGCGGCGCACTATGCGCGTCGCACGCACGGGCTCGACCGCGTGCTCATCGTCGACTGGGACGTGCACCACGGCAACGGCACCCAAGCGCTCGTCGAGGCCGATCACGGCATCCATTTCGTGTCCATGCACCAGTGGCCCTGGTATCCCGGCAGCGGCGCCGCCGACGATCACGGCAACGGCAACGTGTGGAACGTCCCACTGCCGGCTGGACTCCCAGCGCAGCAGTACGTCGACGCCCTCGAGCAAGGCATCGATCGCGCCACCGACGGTTTCACGCCGGATCTGGTGCTCGTCTCCGCGGGCTTCGACTCGCTCCGCGGCGACCCCCTTGGCGGCTTCACGCTGGAGCTCGAGGACATCACGAGGCTCACGCGCCACCTCACGGATCGCGCCGCACAGTGGTGTGGCGGGCGAGTCGTCGGCGCGCTCGAAGGGGGCTATGCGCCCGACCGCGTGGGCGAAGCGTGCGTCACGATGCTCGCCGAGTTGGCGCAGACCCGCTGAGGTGCAGCGGGTAGAGAGCAGCCGAGCGATCCGTGCTTTGTCCGTGCTGTCATCCGTTCAATCCGTATCATCAAAGCGCGGAGACCCATTACCTCGCGTCTGCTCCGGCACTGGCCCCGCGTCGGGCGCCATGTCTGAACCGGTACCGCACTCCCACCGCATTCACGTTGCGCATAACTTCCGATGCTATGGCGTTGACTCAGTCGGCACATCCGGTCGGAGCGTGACGCCGTGGCTCGCCACGTAGCCGCAAGCGGCGTGCGATTGTTCGGCGTCATGTCGGTTGCGCGCGATAGCGATGGCGGGCATCCGGGGGAGGCAAGCCTCGTTCGCACGCGCGATCTGGCGGCGCTCGTCAAGCAAGTCCCCGATTCTCGTCGGGATCTGGACGACGCCGACATCGACCTCCATCAACGCGTCGTCGAGTCGGCGTTCGAGCGGGGCGGCGTGTTGCCGGCGCCGTGCGGCACCGTGTTTCGCAATGCGGAGCAACTGCGACGTTGGATGGAACAGAACTATATCGCGCTCTCTGAAGGCTTACAGTTCGTCGCCGGTCGCTCGGAGGCGCGCGTCCATATCGCGCGTCGCCCAACTACGGAAGCCGAAGCCTCGACGCCCGCGACGTCGGCTGTGCTAACCGACTGCTTCAGGACGCTGAGGCGTGTCTCGTCCGCCGCCATGACGCTGCCGCCGGTGCATGATCCCGAGCCCGCGTTGTTCAGCGCCGCGTTTCTCCTGGACCGCGAACGCTGGGCAGAGTTCGAGACCACGGTGCGGTCGCTGGCGCATCGCCACGCGGGTCTCATTCTCCGGCAGACGGGCCCGTGGCCGCCGTACGACTTCGTGCGTCTGGATTTTGAGCCATGAGTCATGTTCTGTCCTGAGTGCGGGACCTGGAATCGCGGCACGGCCGTGACCTGCAGCCGGTGTACGTCCGAGCTGCCGGAAGTGCCGGACGCGCCCAACGAGCCGCCCGACGAAGAGCTCGACCTCCTGCGCCGCATGACCGGCGGACGCTATCGCATCTACCGCCGTCTGGCCACGGGCGGCATGGCGAGCGTGTACGCGGCCAAGCACGTTCAGTTAGGCCGGCCGGTGGTGATCAAAGTGCTGCTCGCGCACCTGGCGCGCGACGAGGAGATGCGCGAGCGGTTCCGGCGCGAAGCGGAAGCGGCTGCCCAACTGCTCCATCCCTACATCTGCCAGATCCTCGACTACGGCCAGCTCGAGTCGACGGTGTACCTCGTGATGCCGTACATGGCCGGCGGCTCGCTCGCCGATCGCATCGTGAAGGGGAGCACCGTTGGGCCGCACCAGACGGCGGTGATCGGATCACAGGTCGCCGTCGGGCTCGACTATGCGCACCGCCACGGCGTCGTGCACCGCGACGTCAAGCCCGACAACATCCTGTTCGACGAGGATGACAACGCGCTCATCACCGATTTCGGCATCGCGACGGCGCGCTTTCACAACCGCCTCACGATGACCGGCCGCGCGATGGGCACGCCGCACTACATGTCGCCCGAGCAGGCCATGGGCAAGCTGGTGGACGGCCGGAGCGACATCTACTCGGTGGGCGTGCTGCTCTACGAGATGATGGTCGGTTTCCCGCCGTTCGACGGCGCCGACTCGTACTCCATCGGCTACAAGCACGTGCACGAGACGGCGGCGTCGCCCGATGTGGTCGACTCGCGCACGCCGCCGGCGCTGGCCACGATCACGATGAAGTGCCTCTCCAAGAATCCCGCCGAACGGTTTCAGCGCGGCAACGAAGTGGCCGATGCGCTGATCGGCTATCTCGCACAAACGCCTGGCCCGGACGGCCTGCGCACCGCGTGGCTCGCGCGGCGACTCGGCATCACTCCGACCTCCCGATGAAACTCGAACACGACGTAGTGCGCGTACACACGAAGCACGCGTTCACGATCTCGCGCGGCACCGAGCACGAAGTGCGCGTGGTCACCGTGCGCCTCACGGACGCCGACGGCGCCCAGGGCTGGGGCGAGGCGGCGCCGAGCAAGTTCTACGGCGAGACCGCCGACACGATCCCGGCGGCGCTGGCGTTGTTCGCGCCGGTGCTGGAGCACGCGGACGCCTGGGCGCTCGAGGACATCGAGGCTGAGCTCAACCGCGTGGTGCGCTGGAACGCCGCCGCCAAGTCGGCGGTGAGTGCGGCGCTGCACGATCTGGCGGGCAAGCGGTTAGGCATTCCCGTGTACCGGCTGTTGGGCCTCAATCCGGCGCGGGCGCCGCTCTCGAGCTTCACGATCGCCATCGCCGGCGCCGACGAAATGCGCCGCAAGGTGCGCGAGGCCGCCTCGTATCCGATCCTCAAGATCAAGCTCGGCTCGGACCACGACGAGGAGATCCTGCGGATCATCCGCGAGGAAGCGCCGAACGCGACCGTCCGGGTGGATGCCAATGCCGCGTGGACGCCCAAGCACACGTTGAACATGATGGACTGCCTGGTTGCCCACCGCGTGGAGTTCGTCGAACAACCCTTGCCGCCGCACGACCTCGAGGGACTTCGCTTCGTGCGCGAGCGGTCGCCGCTCCCGATCATCGCCGATGAGTCGTGCCTCGTTGCCGCCGACGTCGCGCGGTTGGCCGGCGTCGTCGATGGGATCAACATCAAGCTCGCGAAGTGCGGCGGACTGCGGGAAGCCATGAAGATGGCCGCGACGGCACGCGCGCACGGCATGCTCGTGATGATGGGCTGCATGATCGAGTCGAGCCTGGCGATCACCGCCGCGGCGCATCTCGCGCCGCTGCTCGACTACGCCGATCTGGATGGCGCCGCGCTCCTGTCCGACGATCCTTACATCGGCGCGACGATCGACGGCGGCGTGATCGCGCTGCCCGACGGACCAGGGTTAGGCGTAGCGCGGGCGGCGCGGTAGCCGGGCGCGCCGTGTCCGCTCCATGACGACCGCCACGCGCCTCATCGAGGTCGCGCTGCCGCTGCCGCTGTTCCAGACGTTCACATACGCGCTTCCCGGGACCAGCGTCGACACACCGGCGCCGGGGTCGCGCGTCGTCGTGCCGGTGCGCGGCTCGCGCGCCGTCGGCATCTGCCTCGGCCCCACCGATGGCGCCGGCGTCACGTCGCTGCGCGAAGTGCTCGATGTGCCCGATGCGGAGCCGGCGCTCTCGCCGTCGCTGCTCGCGTTGTGCAGGTGGATCGCCGACTACTACATCGTTCCGTTAGGCGTCGTGGTGCGGGCCGCGCTGCCCGCGCTGCTCACCGGCGCCGCCGCGCCGCGCCCCGCGCAGCGCACCGAGCGGATCCTCGTGCTGCGGCGCGACCTGCCGACCCTGCAGGAGCGACACGAGATGTTCGCACGCGCCAGACGACAGCGCGAGCTCTTCGAGGTGCTCGAAAGCCTGGGCGGCCACGCCGCCGTGGCGCACATCACGGGGCAGCTCGGATTCTCGGCCGCCGTGGTCAAGGCGCTCGTGTCGCGCGAGCTCGCGTCCATCGAATCGACCGTCGTGGCGCGCGACCCGTTCGCGGCGCGCCGCGTGCCCGCGCCGACGCGGCACGCGCCGAGCGAGGCGCAAGGGACCGCCATCGACGCCATCGTCGCTGCCCAACCGGGCGAGACCGTGCTGCTCCACGGCGTCACCGGCAGCGGCAAGACGCTGGTGTACATCGAGCTGCTCCGCGAGGTCGTTGATCGCCGCGGCAGATCGGCCATCGTGCTCGTGCCCGAGATTGCGCTCACGCCGCAAACCGTCGACCGCTTCCGCGCCGTGTTCGGCGACCGCGTGGCCGTGCTGCACTCTGCGTTAGGCGACGGCGAGCGCTACGACGCGTGGCTGGCGCTCAAGCGCGGCGAGAAGCGCATCGTCGTCGGCGCGCGCTCGGCCGTGTTCGCGCCGCTCGACGACCTCGGCGCCATCGTCGTGGACGAGGAACACGAAGGCAGCTACAAGAACGGCGAAACGCCGCGCTACCATGCGCGCGAAGTGGCCGTCGTGCGCGCGCGGCTCGCCGGCGCCGTCGCCGTGTTAGGCAGCGCGACGCCGAGCCTCGAGAGCTGGCAGAACGCCGCGTCGGGAAAGTACCGGCTGCTCTCGCTCCCCGAACGTGTCGGCGCCGGGCGCCTGCCCGCGGTCGAAGTGGTCGACCTGAGACGCCCCCGCGATGCACGGGCCATCGCCGGCGGCGATGCCGCCACGGGCGCGGCCGCGGCGCATGCCGCCTTTCGCCGCGTGTTCAGCGAGCCGCTCGAGGCCGCCATCGGCGAACGATTGCAGCGCGGCGAGCAGAGCATCCTGTTGCTCAACCGGCGCGGCTACGCGTCGTTCCTCCAATGCGACGCGTGCGGGGACGTGCACGGCTGCCCGAATTGCAGCATCAGCCTCACCTACCACAAGAGCCCCGAGCGGCTCGTGTGCCACTATTGCCTGCACGAAGAAGACGCGCCGCGCGCGTGCCGCCGGTGCGGAGGCCCAACGGTGCGCCAGCGCGGGTTAGGCACACAGCAGGTCGAGCGGCTGTTGCTCGAACGCTATCCGTACGCACGCGTTGCCCGCATGGACGTCGACACCACCAGCGGCAAGTGGGCGCACGCCGACATCCTCGACCGCGTCGGCCGCGGCGAGATCGAGATTCTGCTCGGCACCCAGATGATCGCCAAAGGACTCGACTTTCCGAACGTCACGCTCGTGGGCGTCATCGATGCCGACGTCGGCATCAACATGCCGGATTTTCGTGCATCGGAGCGCAGCTTCCAGCTGCTGAGCCAGGTGGCCGGCCGCGCCGGTCGCGGCCCCAAGGGCGGCGACGTCGTCATTCAAACCCGAGTCCCCGCGCACCACGCCGTGCGCTGCGCCGTGACGCACGACTATCACGCGTTCGTGCGCACCGAGCTGCCCACCCGCGTCAAGCCGCCGTATCCGCCGAACGTGCGACTCGTGAACATCGTGTGCAGCGGACTCGAGGAGACCGCGACGGCCTCACTGGCGTTGGACGCGGCAAAGTGGCTCACGCGATTGATCGATGCGCGCGCCAAAGATCAGGTCACGCTGATCGGGCCGGCCCCGTGCGCCATCGACCGGATCAAGCGCCGCTGGCGCTGGCACGTGCTGCTCAAGAGCGACCAGCCCGCGGCGCTCACGTCGGTCGTGCGGTATTTCGTCCGTCGCTTCGAGGCGCCGCACGCGGCGCAGTTGCGAATCGCAGTCGACCGGGACCCGGTATCCGTCCTC
>DAHUXU010000350.1 GCA_027307005.1 Gemmatimonadota bacterium | reverse complement strand
CGCGCCACCGCTTGTCCTTCGACAGCGGCCGGGTCTCCATGATGCGCACGCGATCGCCGACCTTCGCCGAGTTGTCCTCGCTGTGCGCTTTCAGGCGCTTCGTGCGCGTGACCATCTTGCCGTACAACGGGTGCGGGAAGCGACGCTCGATCGCCACCACCACCGTCTTCTGCATCTTGTCGCTCACCACGATGCCAACCCGCGTCTTGCGCGAGCCGCGCGCCGCCTGGTGGTCCGTTCTCACGATGTCGACCATCTATCCTCTCTATGCCTAACTGGCCTAACTGGCGGAGCGCGGGGCGGCGGACGCCGACTGCGCCAGCTGCCGCTCACGAAGAATCGTCTTCATGCGCGCAATTTCCTTGCGGATCACGCGGAACCTGAGCGGATCCTCGAGCGCTTCGGTCGCGCTCCGAAAGCGCAGCCGGAACCGCTCCTCTTCCATTTCCGCGAGCCGCGTCCGGAGCTCGTCGTCCGTCAGCTCGCGAATTTCCTCAGCCCGCATCGGTATGCGCCTCCTCGCGAACCACGAACTTCGATTTCACGCCGAGCTTCGCCGCCGCGAGCCCCATCGCCTTCTCGCCCGTTTTCCGGTCGACGCCTTCCAGCTCGAACATCACCCGGCCGGGCTTCACCACCGCCACCCATCCCTCCGGCGATCCCTTGCCCTTCCCCATCCGGGTCTCGGCCGGCTTCTTGGTGATCGGTTTGTCCGGGAAAATCCGGATCCACACCTTGCCGCCGCGCTTGATGTGGCGCGTGAGCGCCACGCGGGCCGCTTCGATCTGCCGGTTGGACACCCAGCCCGGCTCCATCGCCTGCAACCCGTAGTGGCCGAACGCCACGGTGGATCCGCGCTTGGCCAGACCCTTCGTGCGGCCCTTGAACATCTTCCGGAACTTGACGCGCTTGGGACTCAGCATCGCTCGCTCTCCTTCGCCTTACGAGCCGGTGGAGTAGGTGCTTCCGCGACGGGCCGCCGTCGGCTCCTCGCCGTGGAAGATCCACACCTTCACGCCGATCGTCCCGAACGTCGTCTTGGCCGTCGACGTCGCGTAGTCGATCTTGGCGCGCAGGGTATGCAGCGGGACGCGCCCTTCGTGATAGCCCTCCACGCGCGCGATCTCCGCTCCGCCTAACCGCCCGCCGCACTTGATCTTGATGCCCTGCGCTCCCATGCGCATGGCGCTCTGCACCGCGCGCTTCATCGCGCGACGGAACGAGATGCGCTGCGCCAGCTGGTGCGCGATCTGGTCGGCCACGAGCTGCGAATCGAGCTCCGGCCGCTTGATCTCTTCGACGTTGATGCCCACTTCCTTGCCCGTGAGCTGCGCCAGCTCATCGCGCAGCTTGTCGACCTCGGCGCCTTTCTTTCCGATCACCACGCCCGGCCGGCCCGTGTGCACGGTGACCACGACCTTGCCCGGCTTGCGATCGATGGTGATCTGCGAGATGGCCGCGTGGCCCAACCGCGCCTTGAGATACTTCCGCAGCAGCTCGTCTTCTTTGAGCAGCGCCGGGAAGTTGCGGTCCGCGTACCACCGCGAGCGGTGGTCGTGCGTCACGCCTAACCGAAACCCGATCGGATTCGTCTTCTGTCCCATTAGCGTGCATCCTCGTCCGAGACCACGATCTCCACGTGGCTCGTGCGCTTGAGAATCGGCGTGCCCCGCCCCTGCGCGGCCGGCATGAACCGCTTGAGCTTGGGTCCCTCGTTGACCACCGCGTGCTGCACGACCAGCTGGTCCGTATCGAGCGACTCGTTGTGCTCGCGCGCGTGCTGCTCCGCGTTGGCGATCGCCGACTTGAGGACCTTCTCGATCTGTTTGGCGGCGTGCTTCTTCGAGAACGTGAGCAGCGCGAGCGCCTCGTTCACGTTCTTGCCGCGGATCTGATCGATCACCAGCCGCATCTTGTACGGCGACTGGCGCGTGGTTCGCTGAATGGCTCGCACTCGCGCCATCGCTACTTCCCT
>DAHUXU010000068.1 GCA_027307005.1 Gemmatimonadota bacterium | reverse complement strand
TCCGGCGCCGAGGCCGGGCGCGCCGGCGATCGCGCGGTGCACGAAGTCGAGCGACGTCTCCACCGCCCGCTCGAGCGGCACGCCTAACGCAAGGTGCGCGGCGATGGCCGCCGACAACGTGCAGCCGGTCCCGTGGGTGTGCTGCGAATCGATCCGCCGGTGGCGGAACACACGCACCGCGCCCCGCGCGCCGTCGAACAACACGTCCGCCACCTCGGCGCCGGCGGCGTGGCCCCCCTTCACCAGCGCGGCCGGCGCGCCTTCGTCCACCAGCCGGCGCGCCGCGCGCTCCTGATCGGACACGCTCGCCACACCCTCGCCCGTCAGCACCATCGCCTCTTCTGTGTTAGGCGTAATGAGATCGCAGACCGGCAGCAGCGCCGAGCGCAGCACGCCGACGGCGTCCCGCTCGAGCAGGGCGTCGCCGGAGGATGCCACCATGACCGGATCGAGCACGTAGGGGTGCAGCGCGTGCGCGGTGATCGACGCGGCCGCCGCCGCGATCACGGCCGCCGTGCCCAACATCCCGCTCTTGACCGCATCCGGACGCAGGTCCGTCGCCACCGCCTCGATCTGCGCCGCGACCAGCCCCGCCGGCAGCGCCATCCACTTGCGTACGCCCTCGGTGTTCTGCGCCGTCACCGCGGTGATGGCCGACGTCCCGAACACGCCAAAGCGGTGAAAGGTCTTGAGGTCCGCCTGAATGCCGGCCCCGCCGCCCGAGTCCGAGCCCGCTATCGTGAGCACGATCCGCATGGCGTATGATGCGCCGCGCCGGGACGCCCTACAACCGGCCGCGTGACGACGCCTCCCGCTCGACCGTCAACCAGATCAGGCAGTCACTCGTCGTCCTAACCACGGCAGCCACCGGGTTCGCCATGAATACGCCCCGCACCAACGTCCTGATCATCGCCGACCGTCTCGACGGAGCACAGGCCCTGACGCAGCGCCTCGAGCCGGCCGATTCGCTGACGCCTGGATTCGAGGTGCTCCAACCACCTCTCGCGCCGGCGGAAGGAATCTCCAGATTGGCGCGCGGCGGAGTGGACGTGCTCGTCCTCGATGTCACCGGATCCGAAGACGCCGGTCTCGACACCGTACGCCGGGCGCGGTTCGAGGCGCCCGACATTCCCGTGGTGATGCTCGCGCCTCCCGGCACCTCGAGCGAATCGATCGGACTTCGGGCGGCCGAAGCTGGCGCTCAGGACGTTGTCACCCGCGACCAACTCGATGCCGGCGACCTCCGCCGCGTTCTCCGCTACGCCATCGAGCGTCATCGCTTGCAAGCCACGCTGCGCCAGCTCGCATTGAGCGACGAGCTGACCGGCCTCTACAATCGGCGCGGCTTTCTCGCGCTCTGCGAGCACCATCTCAAGCTCGCCCACCGCATGCGCGGGCTGATGCTGGCTGTCGTCGACGTCGATCGGCTGCGCGACATCAACGAGCGCTTCGGCCGCGATGAGGGCGACCGCGCGATCGTTGCTGCGGCGAGCGCCCTGCGCAGCACCTTTCGCGCGTCCGATGTCGTGTGCCGCCTGGCGGGCGATGACTTCGCGACGCTCGTGCTCGATGCCACCGACGACGCGCTGCACGCCGTCGCGCCGCGTCTCCGGGCCTGCGTCGAGCGCCAGAACTCCGCCCAACGCGATCGCGCCTACGCGCTGTCGCTCACCATGGGCGTCGTGCGATTCGAGCCGCATGCCGTGCCGCCCATCGAGGAGCTCCTCGTGCGCGCCGGCGAAGCGCTCGCGGCGCGCAAAGCCGCGCGCGTGGCCTAAGGCTTGGGCAGTCCCTTCACGCGGTTCTGAAAATCGTGGAACGCCTGCGTGTCTTGCGTTAGGCCCTTGAGCACCGAGGGATCGATCTGGTCGATCAGCCGCTGCGTGTCCTCGATGCGGCTCTGGTCGCTCGGGTGGCTCGCGAACCAGTTTTCCACGGCTGACGGATTCGACTTCTGCTCCGACAGCATCTTCTGAAACATCTCCGGCAGCCCGTGCGGATCGATGCCTGCACGCGTCACGTACGTCACGGCGCTCTCGTCTGCCTGCTGCTCGTCTTCCCGGCTGAACTTTGCGAAGACCGCGGTCCCGGCGACGTTGATCGCCGCGCCCGTCGTCGGATCCTTGCAGACGTTGGTCAGGATGCAGCCCACGGCCAATCCAAAGCTGGCGCCTTGCTCCTTCTGCATTAGCTTCACCGAGTGGCGGTGAATCACGTGGCCGATCTCATGGCCCAATACCCCCGCCAGCTCGTCCATCTTGTCCGCCTGCACGATCAGTCCCCTGTTCACGTAGATGTACCCGCCGGGAACGGCGAACGCGTTCACTTCCGGGCTGTTCACCACGTAGAAGTGCCACTCCAGATTCCGATTATCCGATAGCTTCGCAATGGAATCGCCGAGCGTGTTCACATACCGATTCACCTCGGCGTCCTGGATGATCGGGAGCTGTTTGTTGATCTCCGCCGACTGCTGCTGGCCCATCTGAACTTCCTGCTGCGTCGACATCGTCGCGCAGCCGCAGATCAGCACACACAATCCGCTGCGTATCACTCGCCGCATGGCCCGCCCCCAATTCGAATCCATCCGGTGTCTGGGCAAGAGCCGTTCCGCCCGCTTCACACCTCACGAAGGTGACGCTGCTTAGCCACGCGCGGGACCTGAAGCGCCGTCGGGCGCGCGAGCGTCAAATGCGGTTCGTCGCCGAGGGAATCCGAAGCGTCGAGGAATTATTGCGCTCACCTCTCACGGTGGACGGTGCGCTCGTCTCGCCGACACTCGGCGCTACGCCGCGCGGCGCCGCGCTGCTCGAGTCGATGCGCGCCGCCAGCGTGACGATCCTGGACGTCAGCCAAACGGACTTTGCGAGCGCGTCCAGCACCGATTCTCCCCAGGGCGTCCTCGCCATTGCCGAGATTCCCGAGCGCGACGTGGCGGCGCTGACGTTCACCGACCATCCTCGCGTGCTGGTTCTCGACGGCGTGCAGGATCCCGGCAACGTTGGCACGCTGCTCCGAACCGCCGCCGCGTTCGGCGTCGACGCCACGCTTGCCATGCCTGACACGGTTGACCTGTGGAATGCCAAAGTCGTCCGTAGCGCAATGGGCGCGCTGTTCCGGCACCAGGTGCTCGCGTGCGATTGGGACGCGTTCGACGCCTTACGCACCACCCAACGCCTGCAGTGTTGGGCTGCGGATGCTTCGGGTGAGCCCGTCGATCAGGTGCGGGGCGAGCGCGCGATGGCGCTTGTCGTCGGTAACGAAGGCGCGGGTCTCTCGAACCAGACGCGCGCGCGCGCCGACAGGCGCGTCGCCATTCCGATTTCCGCGGACGTCGAGTCGCTCAACGTTGCCGTCGCAGCGGGCATTCTCCTCTACCAATTCCGTCCGTGATTCAAGGCTCCGCCGCCGGTGTTTCGGTCTTGTCGGGGGTTTCCGCCTTCGTGCTTGGCGCCATCTTCGGCTCCTTCCTCAACGTGTGCGTCGCGAGGTGGCCGAAAGACCTGTCGGTGGTGAGTCCGCGCTCCCGCTGTCCGCGGTGCGGCCACCAGATCACCTGGTGGGAGAACATTCCGATGGCGAGCTGGCTGCTGCTGCGGGCAAAGTGCCGCGGCTGCAAGCAACCGATCTCCGCCGTGTATCCGTTGGTCGAGCTGGTGGTTGCGTTGGGCTGGCTGGCCGCCTTGCTCGAATTCGGCCCCACGCTCACGGCGCTTCGCGTGGCGGTATTCGGCACGATCCTGCTCGGCATCATGCTCACCGACGCGACGGCGTATGTCATCCCCGATGGGTTCACGGCGTTCGGGGTGGTCTGGGCGTTGGTGATGGCGATTGCAGCCGCCGTGATGCGCGAAACTTCGGTGTTCGCCAACCTGTATGATTCAGCGATAGGGGCGTGTGTCGGCGCGGGCGTGATCGCCATCGCCGGATGGCTGGGCGAGATGGCCTTCAAGAAGGAAGCGATGGGATTCGGTGACGTCACGCTCATGGCAATGGTGGGTGCGCATTTGGGCGTCGGGCGCACGTTTCTCACGGTATTTTTCGGCGCCGCGCTGGGCGCGGTCATTTTCTTGTTGGTGGTTTTCCCGATCGCGTACGTGCGCAGCCGGCGTGCTCGTGAGGAGTTCGACGCGCCGCTCGTTCCATTCGGCGTGTTTCTGGCCCCGGCGGCCATGATCGCGCTCTTGTGGGGCGGTCCGCTCATCAACTGGTATCGAGGACTGACGGGACTCTGATGCTCGGCGACGTACTCGGCTCTGATGATCAGGCGCTCGCGCGCACCACACGCGACTTGACGGCGGAGGCTCGTGCCGGCCGTCTCGAGGCCGTGCGCTGCCGCGACGACGAAATCGCGCGCGTCATCGACATCCTGTTGCGCCAGAGCAAGAACAACCCAGCGTTAGTCGGGCCGGCCGGCGTCGGCAAGACCGCCATCGCCGAGGGCCTCGCCCAACGGATTGCATCGGGCGACGTGCCGCTCGCGCTGCGCCAGGTCAAATTGCTCGCCCTCGATCACGTCGCGCTGCTCGCCGGTACGATGTATCGCGGCCAATACGAGGAGCGCTTGCGCGACATCGTCAGTGCGGCGTCGTCCGATCCGAACATCATTCTATTCATCGACGAATTGCACAACCTCATCGGGCAGGGCACCGCGATGGGCGCGGCGATGGATGCGGCGAACATGCTCAAGCCGGCGCTCGTCCGCGGCGAGTTTCGCGTGATCGGTGCGACCACGCAGGACGAGTACGATCACTGGGTGCGCGGCGATCCGGCGCTCGAGCGGCGCTTCCAGAAAATCACGGTGCGTGAGCTGTCGGTGGAGCAGACGCTCGAAGTGCTGCACGCGCGCAAGGAGCGTCTCGAGCGGCACCACAACGTGGCGATCGCCGAGGAAGCGCTCGTGGCAAGCGTGGCGCTCACGGACAAGTACATCACCGATCGCGCGCGACCCGACCGTGCGATCGACGCGCTCGACGAGGCCTGCGCGCACACGCAAGCAATCGCGCGCTATCCCACCGATCTCGAGGCGCTGATCGTGGAGCGCCGTCACCTGGTGCGGTTGGCCGAGCGCGATGTGGTTGCCGCGCCGCGTCCGGCGCCGAGCCCGGTGATGGAAGATGGCACACCGGTGGACGACCGGATCGAGCGGATGGCGCGCGGCGGCATCGCGGCGCTCGAGCGCTTCGGCGCGGAGCTCGAGGCGG
>DAHUXU010000341.1 GCA_027307005.1 Gemmatimonadota bacterium | reverse complement strand
TCCGATCCGGCGCGGGGCGAGCGCCTGGTGGCCGAAGGCGCCGGACTCTCTCTCGACTACAGCAAGCACCGCGTGACCGACGAGACGCTGCGGCTGCTCCTCGATCTCGCACGCCAGTCGGGACTGCGCGAGCGCATCGATGCCATGTTCCGCGGCGACGCGATCAACGTGACGGAGCGCCGCAGCGTGCTCCACGTCGCGCTCCGTGCGCCGCGCGGAACCACGATCACGGTCGGCGGCGAGAACGTGGTGCCCGCGGTGCACGACGTCCTGGATCGGATGCGCGCGTTCGCCACGCGCGTCCGGTCGGGCGACTGGGTCGGCCATACCGGCAAGCGCATCCGTCACGTCATCAACATCGGCATCGGCGGATCGGATCTCGGTCCCGTAATGGCGTATCAGGCGCTGCGCTTCTACAGCCAGCGCGATCTGTCGTTCGGTTTCGTGTCCAACGTCGACGGCACCGATTTCATCGAGGCGACCCGCGGACTCGACCCGGCGGAGACGCTGTTCATCGTGTCATCGAAGACGTTCACGACCCTCGAGACGATGACCAACGCCCGCACCGCGCGCGCGTGGGCGCTGGCTGCGTTAGGCAAGGAGGCGGCCGTCGCGAAGCATTTCGTGGCCGTGTCGACGAACGCCAAGGCCGTCACCGAATTCGGCATCGATACCGCGAACATGTTCGAGTTCTGGGACTGGGTCGGTGGCCGCTATTCCATGGACTCGGCGATTGGCGTGTCGACCATGCTCGCCATCGGACCGGATGCATTCGACGAGATGTTGGCCGGCTTCCACGCCATGGATGAGCATTTCCGCACGACGCCGTTCGAGCGCAATCTTCCGGTCCTCATGGGCCTGCTGGCCGTGTGGTACGCCGATTTCTTCGGCGCGCAGACCGTGGCCGTGCTGCCGTACGACCAGTACCTCCTGCGCTTTCCGGCGTACCTGCAGCAGCTGACGATGGAAAGCAACGGCAAGCACGTGACGCTCGACGGACGGCGCGTCGCGTATCAAACGGGCGCGATTTTCTGGGGCGAACCGGGCACCAACGGCCAGCATTCGTTCTACCAGCTGCTGCACCAGGGCACCATCCTGGTGACGGCGGACTTCATCGGCTTCTGTGACGCGCTGACGCCGTTAGGCGACCATCACGACCTGCTGATGGCGAATCTGTTCGCGCAGTCCCAGGCGCTGGCCTTCGGCAAGACCGCCGACGAGGTCCGCGCCGAGGGGACGCCGGAGTGGCTGGTGCCGCACCGGGTGTGCGAAGGGAACCGGCCCTCGAGCACGATCCTCGCCGACCGGCTGACCCCGGCGTCGTTAGGCACGCTGGTGGCGCTCTACGAGCACTCCGTGTTCACGCAGGGCGCCGTGTGGCAGATCGACTCCTTCGACCAATGGGGCGTCGAGCTGGGAAAGGTCCTCGCCGGCCGCATCATCCCGGAGTTGGGCGGCGCGGCCGAGCCGCGCCTGGCGCACGACAGCTCGACCAACCGGCTGATCCAGCGCTATCGCGCCCGGCGCTCGCGGGGCAGCCAGAGCCGGTAGCCGCCGCGCAGCACGTTGGCGTTGCCCCCGAGCCGGACGCCCGCCGGCGGCTTCCCGAGGTGCTTCACGTTGCCGCCGCCTAACAGAATGTAGTCGGGCAGGAGCGCCCTGCCGAGCAAATCGCACACGTCGAACACGTGGCGCCGCCACTTCCGGTTCCCCAGTCGCGTGCGGCCGTCGTCTCCCAGATAA
>DAHUXU010000334.1 GCA_027307005.1 Gemmatimonadota bacterium | reverse complement strand
CTGATGCAGGTTGCCGATCTGCAGCGCAGCGGCAACGCGACCAAACCGATTCAGATGACGTTCAGCGTGCTCAATGTGACGGTGGGCGGCACGACGTATCCGTTGAGCGCACAGATCGACCACGTCGACGTGCAGAAACAGCGGAACGCGTCAGTGGGCAGTGACGCCGCGAAGGTTGCCGGCGGCGCGGTGATCGGCGCCATCATCGGCCAGGTGATCGGTCACAACACCAAGGGCACCGTGATCGGTGCCGCGACCGGCGCGGCCGCGGGTACCGCGGTGGCGATGGGTACGGCGGCGTACGAGGGCTGCGTCCCGCAGGGCGGAAAAATCACGATTCACCTGACGGATCCGGCGCAGGTGGCAGCAGCGCACTGATACGGACACAGCACGGGCACATCGGACACCGCACGGACCGCTGGATCGCAGGGGTCCGTGCCGTGTCCTTCGTTAGGCCACGGCGCGTCGCCGACCAGGTCCCCCATGATACGTCGCGACCACGTCGTTGGAGCGTGCTATTTCGCCGAGCACCGCGTCGAGCGCCGGCAGGTTGGCATGCACATCCGACAGCAGCGCATACTTCACGGCAGCGCTCGCTTCATCGCGACAGCGGTGGCCGGACAGGCCGACGTGAACTCCGCCGTCTCGGCGATCTCGTTCGGCACCGACGACCGATCGATGCGCTCGAACCCCAACCGCGGAAAATAGTGCTCGGCCGTCATCGTGAGCAGGTAGAGGGCGTGAATGCCGCGCGATTCGGCGTCGCACACGATCTGCCTAACGAGCTCGTGCCCCATCCCGCGGCCGCGCCACTCGGGGTCCACGGCGACGGAGCGGAGCACGGCCGTAGTGCCGCGGACCTCGAGACCCGCTGCGGCCACGATCTGCTTGGGCATGGCGTTCATCTCGGCGACGAAAAAATCTCCGGGGCGCGCGGCCACGATGTCCGCCACGCCGGCCGTCGTCAGGTCTGCGGAGCTCAACAGGCGCTCGATCCCCGGCAGGTCGTCACGCGTGGCGCGCCGAATGGACGCGGCCCCGATGTTGGTCGATGTCGTCATATGCACCCTCGTTGCTAACGGTAGGAACAAACTACTTGCAACAGTCGTCGCTGCGCCCGCATGCCCGCGACGATGGTTTCAGCGCCAGGTCCATGCGGGTTTCCCGTGTCGACGCCTCGGCAACGTGCTTGGCGACGGTACCGTAGGGCTCGCGCACGACGTCGCGTATCGCGTCGAGCCCGGCCGGCTCGCTTCCCTCATGACTGGTCATCGATCGCTCCCATTTTGATCAAAAAATATTGATATGTTAGACAAGAACGACACGCATCAGTCGCAGCAATCCGAAGCGTGACGCACCCGCAACGCACGGCGGGGCGGCTTGAGCCTGACCGCCGCCTCCTCAAGCTCGGCGATGCCATCGGCGTTCAGCGAGTAGTACACCCAGCGCCCTTCCTTTCGATCGCTCAGCAGTCCTGCGTCCTTGAGCACCCTGAGGTGAAACGAAAGCCGCGACTGCGCCGCGCCGAGCGCGTCCTGTAATTCGCACACACAGCGCTCGCCGTCCCGCAGCATGTGAATGAGCGCGAGGCGCGTTTCATCCGACACGGCGTGAAACAACCGAGCGGCCGTGGTGGTGTGGGGAACGGCAACGGCGGAGCTCATGCCGCAATATATCAACTAATTTTGATCCGACAAGGCCGACACGCTATTCGCCCGGTCGCGACTCCGACTCCGCCTCGGCCACGCGGTCACCGCCCGGCACGACGATGACTGGGGTCCTGCCGCCCTGAATCTCGCGGATCCGCTCCATGACCGGCGTGCCGACGGAGGTACGACGGGCCAGCATGGCGGAGAGCGAGAACGCAAAGGGCCGGCTGATCGCAAAGGTGGCAAAGCACATCGCCAGCACCAGATGATCTAACGAGGCGCCGAGGTATTGCCACGGTGCGACCTGCGCACCGGGATAGTTCGACGAGAACAGCAGCGCGAGCATGTAGACGAGGCCGGCGACGCTGGCGGTGCGCATCAGCACGCCGAGCACGAGCGCCACACCGATCGCAAGCTCGCCGTACGCGACCAGGAACGCGATGGCCACGTGGTGCTGCAGCACGAACCCGCGCAGCACCGGGATCATGAACGGATAGGCGGCGCCGTCGGCGAGAAAGCGGTGGATCCATCCCTCGAAGCCGCCGCCTAACGTGAACCGCGTCCCGAATACCTTGTACTCGCCGAAAAAGAGAAACAACACGCCCACGGCGATGCGCAGGAGCGAAAGGGCGCGGGTGTTCCGGTCGGCGGTGCCGGGCTGCTCGCTGGTAGTCGTCACGCACCTCGGGTTCGGAGCATCGATCACTGCATCCTGCGCCAGCGCGGATCCCGCACGTCGAGTGCCGCCGCCGGTTGCCGGCGGCGGCTTCGTCACTCCTCGCGGAGCGCGCTGATCGGATCGATCCGTGTCGCCCGACGCGCCGGAACGAGCACAGCCGCCGCGGCCGCCGCCAGCAAGACGCCGATCGCGACCGCAATGGACACCGCGTCACTCGAGATGTCGTTGAGATGGTGCTGCAGAAGTCGCACGGCCGCAATGGACACCGGGAACCCGAGCACTATGCCGATCGCGACTGGGCGCAGGCCGTCCCGCAGCACCATCCACGCAATCGCGGACCGTTCGGCGCCTAACGCCGAACGCACGCCGATTTCGTTCGTGCGCCGCCCCACGCTGTAGCTCATCACGCCGAACAATCCAATCGCCGCGAGCACCAGCGCGAGGGCGCCGAGCCCCGTTGCCAGCTGCGCCACCAGCCGCTCATCCCGAATGGAAAAGCGGATGAGGTGTGTGACCGATTCGAGGTCGTCGATGGCGATGGCCGGATCGGTCGCCACGATCGCGCGTCGAAGCGCTTGCAGCACGCGGTCGGGGTCGCCCCTCGTGCGGACGAGGAGCCGCAGCTCGGTGGGCTGCGGGAACTTGGTCGTGCCGCTCCGATAGAGATAGGGAATGTAGATGCGACGCGCAGCGCCGGATGTGCCCGACGTGTCGAGCGCCTGTCCGCGGACGTCCGCGATTTCGCCGACGATGTGGACGATACTCGAGTCGTCGAACTGCACGAGCTGCCCGATCGGATTGGCGCCGTGAAAATAGAACTTCGCGAACGACTCGTTGACGAGCGCCGTCGATGGCGGGACGCCTTCGTCTTCCGGGCCGAAATCCCGGCCGGCGATGAGATGCGCCCCGATCGTGTGCGCGTACCCGGATCCCACCTTGTCCGCCGCGGTCGAGCTGTCGCGCATGCTGAGCGTCAGGCCAGCGACGCCGATGTCCGTGTGCCATTCGGTGCCGGAAAAGATGCCGTTCTGCGAATACGACACGCCGGCTACGCCGGGAACCGTCGATAGATGCTCGTGGAGCGCATGGACGGCGCTCGCGAGGCGGTCCGACGCGTAGCCTGGCGTTGCGATGTCGAGATCGGCGACAATGAGATGCGAACGGTCGAAACCGAGGGGCAGCGCTTCGGTTTTCAACAGGCTGCGTGTGAGGATCGATGCGCCGACCAACAGCAGCAGCGACAGCGCGACCTGACACGTAATGAGCGCCGTGCCGAATCGCGCTCCGTGCGCGATGGATCGCCCCGTCGCGCGCAACGCCGCTGCGAGATCGATGCGCGACGCGCGCAGTGCGGGCATCAATCCGAACAGGAGCGCCGACGCCATCGACACGGCGAGCGTAAACGCAATCACGTGCCCGTTGGGCCCGACGTCGAGCGAAATCGAGTCGCCATCCGCCGCCATGCGGAGGAGCGTGCGGCTCCCCCACCAGGCGACCCCCATTGCGAGCGCGCCGCTCGTGACCGCGAGCACGGCGCTTTCCGTTAGGAGCTGCCGCACCACGCGCGCGTGGTCGGCACCGAGGGCCAGGCGCAGCGAAATCTCGCGGCGGCGCGCCAGGCCGCGGGCGAGCAGCACGTTCGCTACGTTCACCAACACGATGCAGAGCAGCACGGCAACGCCGAGCATGAGCGTAATCAGCGGAGCGCGAAACGTCTCGCGAAGGCCCGACAGCCCGCGCGCGCCGGGCGCGAAGTCGATCGTGAAGCCGCGATCCTTGATTTCGGCCAACTCGTCGGGCCGCGCGTTGGCGAGGATCGACGACCGGACGAGGGGCGTCGTTTGCGCACGCACCTGCTCGAGCGTCAGCCTGCGCTTGGCCCGTCCGAAACCCAACAGCCACATCGCGCGCCGGTCGCGCAGCGTGGGAAGGTTCGGGTGCATCCGATCGTTCAGGCCGACCGGCAGATAGATGTCGGTCGATTGCCCGACGACGTCGCCGGTGAAGCCGCGCACCGTGACACCGGTTATCGTTAGGCGAACTCCGTCGACCAGGATGTCGCGCCCGACGATGGCGGGATCGCGCGCGAACCGGCGGACCCAGTAGTCGTAGCTGATGGTTGCCTGGGGCGGCGCACCGGGATCGTCGGCGGTGCTGTCGAAGGTGCGGCCGGCCGCGGCGCCCACGCCGAGCACCGCGAAATAGTTGCCGGACACCTCCCGCCCAACGGGGTGCTCGGCGTCGGCCGACGTGCCGTTGATCCGGGCGTCGACGCGTCCCGTTTCACCCACGGCCGCGAGCCCATCGAACGCGTGCGCGCTGCGGCGCACGTCCAGATAGAGCGGATAGGAATATGATTGCCCATCGGGCGTCCCGTGGCCGCGCGAATAGACGTAGCCCGGATCGCCGACGATGACGAGCCCGTCGGGATCTCGCACCGGTAACTTCCGATCGAGGACGGCGTCGATCAGCGAGAAGATGGTGGCGTTGATGCCGATGCCGAGGGCCAGCGACAGTGCGATGACGGCTGTGATCCCGGGCGCGCGCCGCATGCTGCGCACGGCGAACCGGATGTCCCGCTCGACCGTGTCGAGCCACACGAACGCGGACATGCGCCTCGCCTCCTCACGCAGATAGGTGACGTTGCCGAACCGCCGGCGCGCGGCGAGCTCGGCGTCTCGGCGCGAGAGCGTTCCGCGTCCGGTGCGCTCGCGTTGCACGGCGTCGAGCTCGAGGTGGAACTGCATTTCGCGCTCGCGGTCGCGCGCGTACCGCGACCGGTGGAGCAGCGCCGCGATGCGATAGCGGATCCCGTCGAGCCGAGACATGCGTTAGGCACTCCGCATGACGCGGGCGACGGCGAGCGCGATGCGGTCGTACTCCGCCTTGCGTTCGCCGAGCTGTTTGCGGCCGGCGCCGGTGATGGTGTAGTAGCGCGCCTGCCGGCCCGTGGGCGTGGGGCCCCACTTGGACGTCACCCAGCCTTTGACTTGCAGCCGCTCGAGCGCGGGATAGAGCGAGCCTTGCTCGACGGACAAAACATCGTGCGACAGCCGTTCGATGTGCTGCGCGACCGCGTAGCCGTGCATCGACGCGGCGCTCAGGGACTTGAGAATCAGCATCTCCAGCGTGCCGGCGCCCAACGGGCCGCGTCCGCCGGACTCATCGCGCGCCATAGCTGTTCCTCTACAGGTAGGTGGCCACAATATGTAGTGAGCTACCTATTGGCGCAAGCAGAGCGCGGCTGTGCGGCGCCGGCTGACGAATGACCAGTGAACGATGGATGAATTGAGGTAGCATGGGCGCAGGGCATCTACGCTCATGAAAAGCGGACACAGCGCGGACAAACCGGACAACGCACGGACCGCTCGGCTGCAGTGCAGGTCTCACTCTGCCGCGAGGTCGCTTTGTCCCGCATTTGTGTTGTTGAACAAGAGTCCGCTTTGTTTCTCTTACAGCCGACACTTCCCC
>DAHUXU010000316.1 GCA_027307005.1 Gemmatimonadota bacterium | reverse complement strand
ACAGCGCGGACAGAACCGGACCTGACTGCGGAAAGGCGGACAGAGCCGGAGACAGCGCGGACAGAACCGGACCCCTCGGATTGGTTGAACTCTTCTCTTTCGTCTCTGTTTTCGTCCGCGCCTTGTCCGCCTTGTCCGACTTGTCCGCCTTTCGCTGTGATCCGGCTTTGTCCGCCTGTTGTCCGCCTGTGGTCCGCCTTAACTCAGCGCCTTGTCCGCCCGTACGGTGGCGCCTAACCGGACCAGGCGGCCCGCGGTCGCCGGGTCGAGCCGGGCGGTGATCACCCATTCGTCGCCCACCGCGCGCTGATCCAGCACTTCCCCGTGCTGGTGCAGGTCGGCGAGCAGCTTGCCGTCCGAGAGCGGCAATCGCACACAGCTCACCGGCCGTTCCTTTCGCTCGGCCGCCAGCAACGCGCGCCGCAGCGGCTCCAATCCGTCCTCGGCCGTCGCGGACACGAAGACGACGTTAGGCATTACGGGGCGCACCCGGTCCTGGAGCGCGGCCAGCTCGGCGGGCGGCAGCTTGTCGATCTTGTTGAACACGTTGAGCGTCGGCTTCTCCTGCACGCCTAACTCGGCCAGCACGCCGTCGACCACGCGCCGTTGCTCTTCCCACGTTGGATGGCTCGCGTCCAGGACGTGGAGCAGCAGGTCGGCCTCGCGCACTTCCTCGAGGGTCGCACGGAAGGATGCGACCAGGTGGTGGGGCAGCTTGCGGATGAATCCGACGGTGTCGCTCAACAGCACGTGGCGCCCGTCGCCCAGGTCGACGCTGCGCGTGAGCGGGTCGAGCGTGGCAAAGAGCCGGTTTTCGACGAAGATGTTCGCGTCGGCCGCGAGCGCGCGCAGAATCGACGACTTGCCCACGTTGGTGTAGCCGACGAGCGCCACGCCGAACGCGGCCCGGCGGCCGTGGCGCTGGACGACGCGAGACTTCTGCACGTCGGCCAGCCGGTCGCGCAGCACGCGGATCCGGTTGCCGATGAGCCGCCGGTCGGTTTCCAACTGCGTTTCACCCGGGCCGCGCATGCCGATGCCGCCGCGGAATTTCTCGAGGTGCGTCCACATCCGCGTTAGGCGCGGGAGCATGTACTCGAGCTGCGCCAGCTCCACTTGCATGCGCGCCTCGCTCGTGCGCGCGCGCGTCGCAAAGATGTCGAGAATGAGCTCGGCGCGGTCCATGACGCGGCGCCCCGTGATCTCCTCGATGTTGCGGGCCTGGGCCGGCGTCAATTCGTCGTCGAACACGAGCAGCGTCGCCTGCTCGCGAGCGATCGCCTCGCCCAACTCGTCCAACTTGCCCTTCCCCAGATACGTCCCGGGATTCGGCCGCTCGAGAAACTGCGTCACTTCTCCGACGACGACCGCTCCGGCCGTATCCGTGAGCTCGGCGAGCTCGGCGAGATGCTCGGTCAGTTGCTGCTTGGCGCCGGATCGCTTGGGCGGCGCGCCGATGAGCAGCGCGCGCTCGACCGGCGGCGCAAGGGAGATCGGTTCCTTCGAAATGTTCTGACTCCGTCGCTCAGATGAAATGCACCGCTCGGATCATTCCGCGCGCTGATCCTTCCGCTTCAGCTCCGCCCACCACGCCAACCGCTTCGCGATTTCCTTCTCGAACCCGAACTTCCCCGGTTCGTAGAGCACCGTGTCGCGCAGCGTCTCCGGCAGATACTCCTGCGGAATGTACGCCTCCGGCGCGTCGTGCGCGTACTGGTAGCCTTTCCCGTACCCCAGTTCCTTCATGAGCGGCGTGGGCGCGTTCCGGATGTGCATCGGCACCGGCGCCGCCGGCGTCTCGCGCGCCGCGTCCAACGCCGCGCTCAACGCAGCCTTCGCGCTGGTCGATTTGGGCGCCGTCGCCAGATAGATCGTCATCTCGGCTAACGGAAGATAGCCTTCCGGCGCGCCTAACATATGGTACGCGTCGCGCGCCGCCACCGCCAACTGGAGCGCCGTCGGATCGGCGAGGCCGACATCTTCGGCCGCCATGGCAATCGCGCGGCGAAAGATCGTCATGGGATCTTCGCCGCCCTCGATCATCCGCGCCATCCAGTAGAGCGCGCCCTGCGGATCACTCCCGCGCAGCGACTTGTGATACGCGGACAGGAGATTGAAGTGCTCTTCCCCCGCCTTGTCATGCCGCGCGAATCGAAGCTGCATCGCCTCACGCGCCACGGGCACCGTGATGTGCCCATGCGCACCCACGTGCGCGGCCGCTGCTTCGAGCACCGTCAATGCGCGGCGCGCGTCGCCGTCGGCTTCTTCGGCAATGAGCCGCACCGCATCATCGTCCAACGCGAGCTCCTGGGCGCCGAGGCCGCGCTCGCCGTCGGCGGCCGCCCGCCTGACGAGCGTCTCGATCGCCGCGGCGTCGAGCGGTTTGAGCACGAACACCCGCGAGCGCGACAAGAGCGCGCCGGTGATCTCGAACGATGGGTTCTCCGTGGTCGCGCCGACCAACGTGATCGTCCCGCGCTCCACGTGCGGCAGAAATGCGTCCTGCTGCGCGGTGTTCAGCCGGTGGATCTCGTCGACGAAGAGAATCGTCCCGCGGCCCAACGTCGCCAGGCGGTCTTCCGCTTCGGCAACGATCTCTCGCACGCGCGGCACACCTTCCGTGACCGCCGAGAACGGAACGAACACCCGGTCGGTATAGCGCGCGAGCAGCAGCGCGAGCGTCGTCTTCCCCGTTCCAGGCGGCCCCCAGAAAATCATCGAGCCCACGGTGCCCGTCTCGATCGCCGCGCGGAGTGCGGTGCCCGGGCCTAACAACTGCTCCTGCCCAACGACGTCGTCCAACGAGCGCGGCCGCATGCGCGTCGCCAGCGGCTGCGCGCTCTCCGGCGCCGCGAACAACGACGGCTCGCCGCGGCCGCGCGACGGCCGACCGCCGCGTGATGGCACGCTCACGCCCTCACGGCGGAGCGCGCCGCGAAGAACAGCCCGCACCCCACGAAGAACGCGAGCTGCAGACGCCACCCGTGCTTGCCCTGAAATTCAGGGACCAGGTTCGACGCGCCGACATACAGCGTCACGCCCGCCGAGAGACCAAGACCGTACATCGCCAGCGACGCAACGCGGCCGGTCACGAAAACGCCCGCGAGCGTTGCCAAGCCGAGCGACAGGCCCGCGTAGAGCGCGCGCTTGCGACCCGCGCCCGCGGCGAGAAACAGACTCGAAATCGCCAACCCCTCCGGCAGCTTGTGCAGCACGATCGCCAGGAACACGAGCGTGCCCAACGCCTGGCTCACCAGGAACGCCGATGCAATGGCCACGCCGTCCACGAACGTGTGCAGCAGCAAACCCACGAGCGCCGACACGCCGACGCGCTCGGTCACGTGGTGCGTCTCCTCGCCGAAATGAAAATGCGGCGCCAGCGTGTGCTGCGTGAAATGCACGAGCAGGTATCCGAGCAGCGCCGCCAGGGCGCCGCGGTCGCCGCTTCTCGCGATCGCCTCGGGGAAGATGTCGGTGAGCG
>DAHUXU010000310.1 GCA_027307005.1 Gemmatimonadota bacterium | reverse complement strand
GCTGCCCTCTACTCTGACGAGGCCCGAACCGCGATGACCAAAGTTCCGCCCGAGTCCCACGGGACTCCGACTGCGCATCTCGCTTCTCGAGACGGTCGGCCAGTGCGCGCGTCGCAGCACGAGACATCGGAGATCATGATGCCGCAGCACGCGAACGTGCTCGGACACGTGTTCGGGGGCGTCATTCTGTCCATGATGGACAAGACTGCAGCCGTGGCCGCCATTCGCCACGCGCGCGGGAATTGCGTAACGGTGTCCGTCGATCGCGTCGACTTTCGAGAGCCCATTCACGTGGGCGACCTCGTGGTGATGAAGGCCAGCGTGAACTACGCGGGCCGAACGTCCATGGAAGTCGGCGTGCGGGTCGAGGCGGAGAACATGATCTCGGGCGTACGACGTCACACCAACTCGTGCTACGTCACGTTCGTGGCCATCGACCGAAACGGGAAACCGGTGGAAGTCCCGCAGGTGATTCCGGAGACCGACCTCGAACGCCGTCGGTATGCAGCGGCGATCGAGCGTCGTCGCCGCCGCCTCGAGGAACGCGCCGCGGAAGAGACAGGCCGTGGAAGCGACGGCGGCGCGGGTGCGGGATGAGGGGTGAGCAGATGACAGCCACAGGAGACTGGTAGCGCGACGCACGAACCGTCGCCGCGCGCCGAGGAGACTGGTGCCATGGCGAATCGAGCGTTCGTGTTCGCGGTATGCGGGATGGTGATTGCTGCATCGGTTGGATGTGAAGGCGGCCAGGCGAGTCCGGTGAGCGCCGCAACGACGGCGCGTCCACATTCGCGCGTCACGAGTGCCGCGGACAGCATGCAGATGGCGGCGATCAAACGCAGTATCGACTCGGTGACTGCGGATCTCGACAGCATGTCGTCCGCATCGGGCGATGCCCAACGGCACATGCTGCCGGCGCACGAGGAGTTGGTGAGCGAGTTCCTCACGCGAAACGACGCGAAGATGCGCGCCATGCACGTCAAGATCGACCCGGACTGGCTGACGGTGATCGATTCGGTGCGCAACGATCTGGCGCGCATGCCTAACATGTCGTCCAAACAACTGCACGCGTTTTTCCCCGAGCACGCGCGGCGCGTGATGCGCATCGTCGCCTGCATCGACATGCGCGGCATGTGACCGTGTGCTGCGCCGCCGCTTGCGGCCGGCCGGTCGGACGCGCAAGATGAGTGCGATGAAACCCCCGCCGTTCACCGCCGATCAGGCTACGCGGACCCTTCCGTTGGTCAGCCGTATCGTGCGCGACATCGTGCGCCTGTACGCGAAGTGGCGCGAGCGGGTGGCCGAGTTGGAGCTCGCCGCGGCGACCTCGCGGGCGGACGATCCGGACCCGCGACTCGCCGTGTTGGAGCGTGACACGCAGGACCTGGCCGGCGAGATCGAGGGTTGTATCCGCGAGATCCAGGCGCTGGGCGCGGAATACAGGACGCCCCTCGATGCCGGCCTCGTCGATTTTCCGGCGGAAATGGACGGGCGGCCCGTCTACCTGTGTTGGCGCTTGGGAGAACCTGCGGTGGATCATTGGCACGAGATCGACGCAGGCTTCGCCGGCCGTCAGCCGCTTGCCGTCCAACCGATCGCATAACCCGAAATGGCCAAGAAACGCAAATTCGAACGAACGTTCACCGACGTGGAGGGGCGCACCTGGAGGGTCGATGTCAGGCTCGCTGGTTCGAGCAATGCAATGGTTCTGTTCCGGAAGGTTGGCGCTCCGAACTCACGAGAGGACCGCTACGCGTGGTTCAACTCGGACAGTCCGGAGGCGCGCAGCGTGACCTCGCATCTGGATGGGTCGGAAATTTTGCGCGGGTTGACCGACGGCCAGGTGGCGCTGCTCTTTCGCAAGTCCATGTTGATCGCCGCGGCGTCGAATCCGCTCGGTATTCCGGTGACGCAGTTCGCGGTCTGATACCTGTCTACCCGGCTGGTTGCGTCCGCCGGGACATGCCGTACGTTTTACGCTCGACGCCACCGCGGGTTGCGCTGCGTGCGACCGGGCTCCAATGTGGGCTTGCGTACGAGTGCGACGATGCAGTCGGCTCGAGTTGGCGTTTCCACTTCAACGAGGGTCATCCAATGACTGACGTTGCTCGACGGGTGCGGGCCGGTTATGCAGTCACTCTCGTTCTCTTCGCGCTGGCGGCGTGCAGCAGCGGGGAGGAAAAAGGGCCGAAGCCGGGCGAGCTCATCGTGCACGGCACCGTGCACATGGTGACGGCGGCCGACAGCTCGACGTGCTGGAAGTTCACGTCGACGAAGGGCAAAGACTACGAGCTGCAGCCGGCGCAGGTGCCTAACGATCTGCTGGTGGACAACACGAGCGCGAAGCTGATCATCACGCCGCTCGCGGGTGGCGGCGGCAGCTTCTGCAAGCTCGGCCCGGTGGTGACGGT
The DNA here is from genome assembly GCA_027307005.1 of Gemmatimonadota bacterium. Lineage (GTDB taxonomy): Bacteria > Gemmatimonadota > Gemmatimonadetes > Gemmatimonadales > Gemmatimonadaceae > JADGGM01. The sequence goes on along the minus strand of DAHUXU010000310.1, from coordinate 4,933 downwards.
GGACTCGGTGGATTCGGTGAACGCCGGGGCGCCCGCGCCGACGGGGACGTGAGTCAGGCGGGCGCGGCGTGCGTCGTCACGCCGCGCCCTGGTCCGCATCCGGCGCGTACGGGATCTCGACCTCCATCCCGTCACGCGCCGCGATAGCGTCGGGGAATCGTTCCCGGGCTTCCCGCACCAGCGCGGCGGTATCGCGCGAGTAGCGCGCCGAGAAATGCGTGAGTACCAGGCGCTTGACGCCGGCGCGCGCGGCGAGCTCCCCTGCTTCACGCGCCGTGGAATGCCCGGTATCCGCGGCGCGCTCGGCTTCCTCGTCGCCGAAGGTGGCTTCGTGGATCAGCAGGTCGGCGCCGGCCGCGGCCTCGCCTAACTGTTCGTTAGGCCGAGTGTCGCCGGACAGCGCCACGCGGCGTCCGGGGCGGGTGGGGCCGACCAGCGCCGACGGCGACACCACGCGCCCGTCGTCCAGCGTCACGGCCTGCCCGTGATGGAGGCGGCCCCACAGCGGGCCCTCCGGTATGCCTAACGAACGCGCCACCTCCGGATTGAACCGTCCTCGGCGCTCCTCTTCGGTGAGGACGTAGGCGAGGGCCGTCGCGCCGCGGTGGTCCACCGGCACGGCGGAAATCGCATAGCCGTCGCGCGCGACGCTGTTGCCGGGCTCGAGCTCGGTGATTTCGACGGGGAACCCGATCCGATCGACGCCGAAATGCGCGGCGGCGCGCAGCACGCGTGCGGCGCCCCGCGGGCCCCAGAGCCGGAACGGCGTCTCGCGTCCCTGGAGTGCGAGGGTGCGAAACAGGCCGACGATTCCGATGAGGTGATCGCCGTGGAAGTGGGTGAAAAAGATGTCGGACAGCGCGAACGAGATGCCGTAGCGCATCATCTGTCGCTGCGTGCCTTCGCCGCAGTCGAACAGCAGTGTTTCGCCCTCGCGGATGATCGCGAGCGAGGAAACGCCGCGTTCCACCGTTGGACGGGCTGCGGACGTGCCGAGGAATCGGACTGAGAGCGACATGTGAGATCGTCGCGGAATATAGTAGGCGCGGACTCTTGGCTGAGTCAGCCGGCGACGATCGCGTCCAGGCGGTCGCGGTCGATGTTGCCGCCGCTGACGACGATGGCGACGGGACCGGGCCACTCCGGCGCGTGTCCCTCGAGCAGGGCGGCGACGCCGACGGCGCCCGCGCCTTCGACGGTGAGCGCTTCGTCTCGCGCCAGAATGGCGATCGCGTTGGCGATGCTGGACTCGTCGACGGTGACGATGTCGTCGAGCGTGTGGCGTCCGATGTCGAAGGCGAGATCATCGATGTCGCCGGCGAGACCATCGGCCAGCGTCGGCACCGAGGGAATGGAGACGAGGGACGACGCCGAGAGTGAGCGCGCCATGGCTGCGGTATTGACGCTTTGGGCGCCGACGATGCGTGTTTTGGGTGCGACGTGCCGCAACAACACGCCGCAGCCGCCGAGCAGTCCGGCGCCGCCGACGGGGGTGACGAGGGCTGCGAGGTTGGGCAGTTCCTCGAGGATTTCGAGCGCGACGGTTCCTTGTCCGGCGATGAGTGCGTCGCCGGTGCACGGGTGAATGAACGTAGCGTCGTGGTCGCGGGCGAACGTCATCGCGCGGTCCATGGCGGCATCATAATGTTGCGCGTCGGCGTTGACGGCGGCGCCGAGTGCTTCGATGCCGTCGCGTTTGACCTTGGGAGCGGTGCGCGGAATGAAAATGGTTGCTGGCGCGTGGAAATGATTTGCGCTCCAGGCGACGCCCAATCCGTGGTTGCCGGCAGAAGACGCGACGATGCCGCGCGCGCGAACGTCGGGCGGGAGTGTCGCGACGGTGTTGAATGCGCCGCGGAGCTTGAACGACCCGGTGATCTGGGTGCATTCGAGCTTGAGGTAGATGTCGCGGTTCGCGCGTTCGCTCAGTGAGAGCGACAGGCGCAGTGGCGTATGGCGGACGACGTCGCGAATGCGATGGGCCGCGGCGAAAATCTCTGTTGGGCGCAGGTCTTTGAACATTTTGGCATGCTATGTGTAGACAACAATGGGGAAAGAAGGAAGGGGAAGCCGAGGATCGTGACGGTTGGTAAGACAGTGCGTCCTAGCATTGACGCAGCGTAGCCAAGCTTGACCGGCCCCAGCGAAGCGAGTAGCATTCTGCAGCTTGTTGCGGCCCCGCCACTGGCGGGGTTTTTGACGAGCGGGGCGAGCGGGAGCAGAAAACGACCCGATCGCTGCAAGTGGTTGACGGGGCTGTAGCTCAGCTGGGAGAGCGCTGCAATCGCACTGCAGAGGTCAGGGGTTCGATTCCCCTCAGCTCCATGGCACGCCGGCTGCCAGGATAGCCGGGAGCCAAAGTTCTGCGGCGTGCGCCTTCGATCGGTAGGACAGAGAGTTCCAATGACGGAGGTGTCACCCGCTTCTGCGAAGGGGTCCCATCGCCCGCCACTGTTCGGTAGGACGGAGAGTTCCAATGACGGTGAGCGTGGCATCCCCCTCGCGGATCTGATCGGGGTACGAAGAACGAATGGGCTGAGCGCAGCGGTGGTCCGCGGCGCTCTTTTTTATTGTCCGGCGGTCTGGGTGAGCTGTGCGACATCGGCGCGCAGTGCGGACAACGTCTCGCCTGCGAACTGGTCGAACTCCGTTTCGGCGCCGGTCCGAAAGTCTTCGACTGCCGCATCGCCGAGTCCTCCGAGCCAGCGCATGATGCGGCTTTCGCGGACGGTGAGGTCGTACTCGCGGAAGATGACGGTTGGCGCTTCGTGGGCCTGGCCGTCGCGGATGTCGAAGGTCACACTGGCGCCCGAGCCCTGGAAGGGGCGTTGGAGCGGCGCCTTGAGCATGGTTTCGACGAGCGGCGGCAGCTGCCAGTCCGGCTCTTTGCGGAACGTGGCGGTGAAGGCGTGCTCGTTAGGCGCGCGGGTGACGGTGACGTCGCCGACGAGGTTGGCGAGGCCGACGTGGAAGATGAAGGTGCGGGTGGCGGCATCGATGCGGACGTGCAGGTGGTCGGGCATGCGGTCGGGCGGTCCGCGGAGCGGCGCGAGGTTGCCGTTGGCGACGCGGAGGTCGAGCGACCAGGCGTCGCCGCGTTTCGCGGCGTCCCACCATGCGCGGTTGGCGTCGTCGAAGACGAGGATCTCGCCGCCGGTGGGCGAGACGTAGTGCGACAGATAATGCGCGAGCCGCGGAAACGTGTTCGTTAGGCGTTCGGCGTGGATGGTGCCGGCGAGGTGGACGTCGGCGCCGCCGTCTTTGTTAGGCGTCAGGCGGAGGGTGTCGAGCGAGACCGCGCGGCCGAGGGCCGCGGTGGTGCGCGGGAGGTCGTGGTCGATCGCCGCGTGCGCGTCCGCTCCATCGCGTTCGTGCTCGGCGGCCGCGAAGAGCGCGGTGAGCGCGGCGCCCAACTGATCGCCGGTGACGGTGCCGACGGCGAGCTCATCGCGCACGTTCCACGCGTAGTCATCGCCGCCGTCGTGCGTTAGGCGCATCACTCGGCGATAGTCGGCGGGGGCGACGGGCGGCGGCGCGTCGCCGGCCACGACCAGTGCGTAGTGATTGGGCGTGCCGTGGCCGGCGAGCACGAGCGTGCGGGTGTCGCCGCTCGTGGCGGTCCAGGCCGTGTTGTCATGGAAGAGCTTGGATGGAACGAGCGCGGACTTGGCGAAGCGCGGGCGGAGCGCGTCGAAGCGGGCGTCGCGGTCGTGCGGGCCGAATCGCGCGGCGAGGGACTCGAGGAGTTCGTCGGACGTGGACGGAGCACCGAGGGCGGCGGCAGGCGCCCGGCAGGCCGCGAGCACGGACACGGCGGCCAGGGCAGCGAGGCGCGAGCGGGTGTGGAGCGGCACGCGCTCAATCTCGACGGCCGGCGAGCGCGGTGGAAGGGGTTGTCGCCGCAGATGTTAGGCTGTGTCGAGCGGCAGGTGAGGGCGGGCGCCGGTCGCCTAACTGAGTGGATGCCTCCGCTGTCTCCCCCTTGCGTCCGTGTCGACATCGCCGATACTTGAGCGTTCGGGCGCGCCCAACGGCGGGTCGTCCCAGTCCATGGTTAGGCACATGCAACGCTTCGCACGATCGCTCGCCTTCGTTGGCGTGATGGCCGTCGCCGTCGGGTGCAGCGGGTCGACATCCGTTCGTCCGTTCGGCGGCACGTACGACCTGGCTACGGTGGATGACGCCGGCGTTCCGCAGCCGTTGGTTCCGGGCACCACCACGCCGGAGCTGCTTGCCGGCACGTTGCGGGTGGGCGCGGACTCGCTTGACGTGACGCTGACGGAGCAGGACATCGGGAGCACGGGGCAGCCGGTCGACGACCCGCTGCAGTTCGTCTACTCCATTCCATACGCGCGACTCGGCGACTCGCTTTATTTGCCGAGTGACACGTTGGCTTTGCACGATTCGCTTTACATTGGACCGCCGCCGCCGGCGATTGGGGCGATTCTCGGGAGCAGTGTTCGGTTGGTGCTGCTCGTTGCGGCCGCTTCGAGCACCGGGTTTCACGACCTTGCCCGGCAATTTCTCTTCATTCCTGCGAGGTGAGTCAAGCGACGGTGCAGCGTGCGGTTCGCGGCTCGACGTCGGGCAACTTGAGGCGTTGGGGGTGGGGAGGATAGATTGCGGTTCGTTTTGCGTAGCATGGACAACCGAAAGCACTGCCCCTTGGTGTAACTGGCAACACGCCTGACTCTGGATCAGGAGAGTCCTGGTTCGAGCCCAGGAGGGGCAACTGCAAGAGGCGTCACGATTTATATCGTGGCGCCTTTGACTTTCCACGGGTCATGTGGTGGGATTTGTTGTGGGACTCTAGTAGGCCCGCCAAGCGCTTCGCATCGTCGCGCAGGAACGCGGTCACCTCGTGGCTCTCGTACAGATCAGTCACGTCGCGCGCACCGTGGCCTAGGTAGAGTCGACGGCGCGTTCTAGGTAT
>DAHUXU010000302.1 GCA_027307005.1 Gemmatimonadota bacterium | reverse complement strand
CCCGATCGTCCACGTGTGCGTGAGCGTCCCGCGGAACCGGTCGCCGCGCCAGTAGTTGCGATAGTCGTGGCCGATCGCCAGCACCCCGATCGAGTTCTCCGGCCCGGGCTCGATCCACTCGTCGTTGCTCAGCGTGGAGCGACCCGCGTCGCCGGAGATGAGCCAGTCGGGACCCAGCGGCACATCGATGCCCGCCTCCGGATCCCACATACCCAGATCGCTGCGATAGGTGACCGTCGGATCGATGCGGAGGTGGTCGCCTAACAGAGACAGCCGCGGTCCCCAGACCGCCGAAAGTCCCTCGACGCGGTCGTAACTCGGCACGCGGAACCCGAACAACATGGGCAGCGTGAAGATGCCGGCCAGCTCGGGACCCGCGGGCGACACGTAGTCGAGCGCGATGCCGTCTTTCGTCGTGTCCGCATCGATGCGCACATCCGGATACGAGAGCTTGCCGCCCACCACGGTTGCGTCGTGCGAGTCGTACACGCGGCCGCCCACGGCAATCGCCCGGCCGTCGATGTGCGCGCCCGGCCGCAGGAACACGTTGCCCTCGAGCACGAGCACGTCGCCATGGACCGTGCTCGCCACCGTCGCATCGCTGCCTACGACGACCACCGAGGTCGCGAACACGCTGTCCTTGAACAATCGCGTGTTCCACTTCTCGTAGCGCGTCACGTACGGGTGCGCGAGCGCGTCGGCAATCACCGGCCCCGATGGGATGGGCGCCGCGTGCCGGACGTACACACGTTCGTGCGCCTGTTGGGCCGCGAGCGGCGAGCTCACGGCCAGCAGGAGCGCGACGAGGCGTCTCAGCATCCGGCGAGCGTCAGGAAGTTCTGCAGAAGTCGTTTCCCGTGTTGAGTGAGCACGGACTCGGGATGGAATTGCACACCCCATACCGGATGCGAGACGTGCCGCACGGCTTGGAGCTCCGTGTCGTCGTCGAGCGACGTGGCGAGAATCGACAGGCAGGCCGGCAGGGTTTTGCGTTCCACGATGAGTGAGTGGTATCGCATCACTTCGAGCGGAGACGGGATTCCGCTGAACAGCCCCGTCCCGTCGTGCACGATCCGGGACATCTTGCCATGCATCACCCGCGCCGCGCGGACGACCGTGCCGCCGAACGCCTCGCCGATGGCCTGGTGTCCGAGACACACGCCAAGCAGTGGAATCGTCGGTCCCCATCGCGACACGACCGGCACCGAGATGCCAGCTTCGCGGGGCGTGCACGGGCCGGGCGAGAGCACGATGGCCCGCGGCCCGAGTGCGCCCACCTCCTCGACGGACAGCGCATCATTTCGCCTAACGAGCGGCTCGGCCCCCAACTCGCCCAGGTACTGGACGAGGTTGTAGGTAAACGAGTCGTAGTTGTCGATGACGAGAATCATGACGCGTCCGTCCCGGTCAGCCCCGCGGATGATACTGCTTGTGCACCGATCGCAGGTACTCGCGGTCCACGTGCGTGTAGATCTGCGTGGTCGCGATGTCCGCGTGGCCCAGCATCTCCTGGACCGCGCGCAGGTCCGCGCCGTGCTCGAGCAGGTGCGTGGCGAACGTGTGGCGAAGGGTGTGCGGCGTGACGCGTTTGGTGATGCCGGTGCGCTCGACGTACTTGCGCAGAATCTTCCACGCGCCCATGCGCGTGAGCGGCTTGCCGTGCGCGTTGAGCAGCAGCATGCCCTTGCCTGCTCCGTGCTCCAAGCGCGGCCTGAGCTCGCGCACGTACATGGCCACGGCTCCGATCGCGCGCCGTCCGATGGGCACGAGCCGCTCCTTGCTGCCTTTTCCGAACACACGCACCAGACCGTCGTCGAGCATTAGATCTTTCACGCCGAGCGTGACCCACTCGGAAACGCGAAGGCCGGCGCCGTAGGCGAGCTCGAGCATGGCGCGGTCTCGAAACGCGAGCGGGTCGTCCAGCGTGGGCGCGGCCAGCAGACGCTCCGTCTCGTGCACGCTGAGCACGTCGGGCAGCGTGAGCCATCGCTTGGGCGTCTCGAGGCGGTCGCTCGGATCCTGCGCGATCTCACCCTCGCCGACGAGGAAGCGAAAGTACGTTCGCACCGCCGAGATGTTGCGGCGAATGGACGTCGGCGCGAGGCCGAGGTCCTTCAGGTGATACACGAAGTCGCGGAGCAGCGCCGGCGTGACGCCGGCGGGACGCGTGGCGCCCTTCACGCGCATGAACGTGACAAAGCGCGCGAGGTCGAGCGCGTAGGCCTCGTTCGTCGCGCGGGCGGAGCCTCGCTCCACGTGGAGAAAGTCCTGGAAGCGCTCGAGCGAGAACGCGCGGGCCAGGTCGTCGCCTAACGCAAGCGGCGCGTTCGCGCGGGGGTGCGCGGTCGCCTGGCGGGTCACTCGGTTTGGACCCGCTGTTCGAGGGTGGCGACGGCGATGCACGCGACCCCTTCGCCGCGCCCGATC
>DAHUXU010000299.1 GCA_027307005.1 Gemmatimonadota bacterium | reverse complement strand
ATTCTTCGATCCCGTGCGCGGAGTGTGGGCCGTGGCGCGGAATGCGGTGCTTCCCAAGACGGCCGACGGAATCGTGCCGGGACTCGCGGCACCGGTGCGGGTATTCTACGATCTGCGCGGCGTGCCGCACATTTTTGCGTCGACGGAGCGGGATGCATACCGGGCGCTGGGGTACGTGACGGCGCGAGACCGCCTGTTCCAGCTCGAGCTGCAGACGCGCGCGGCGGCCGGGACGCTGACGGAGCTCGTCGGCCCCGCTGCGTTAGGCGCGGACCGGGAGACGCGCGCGTTGGGCCTGCCGCGCGCGGTGGAGCGGCAGCTGCGGGCGATGGACACGACGAGCGCCGCGTGGCGCGCCGTGGAAGCATACGGCGATGGCATCAATGCGGACATCGACGGCATGCGCGCGGCGGACCTGCCGCTCGAATACCGGCTGCTCGACGCGCGGCCCGCCCGCTGGAAGCCGGTGAACACGCTGTACCTGCTGGCGCGCATGGGGCTCACGCTGGCGTACGATCCGGAAGAGATGCGGCGTCTGCGCGCGGCGGCGCTGGTGGGCGACCGCGCGGCCGACGCGTTGTTTTCGACCCGCGCCGCGATCCAGGAGCCCATCGTGCCCAACGGACAGACGGCGCCGCGCATCGACTCGACGCCGCTGCCTCCGCCGGGCACGCCGGACACCGCGGCGGGCGCGCTGGCGCTTGCGTTAGGCAGCGCGATGCGCGCGCCGGCCGGCGCCGCGCACGACGGCTCGGGCGACGTGAGCGTCGGCAGCAACAACTGGGCGGTGTCGCCCTCCCGCACGCGCGACAAGTTCGCGCTCCTGGCCGGCGATCCGCATCTCGATCTCTCGCTGCCGTCGATCTGGTACGTGGCGCATCTCTCGGTGCCGGACTCGCTCGATGTATACGGCGTGACGCTGCCCGGCGCTCCATCGGTGATCATCGGCTTCAACCGCGACGTCGCGTGGACGTTCACCAACACCGGCGCCGACGTCATGGACTTCTACGCCGAGTCGGTGGATGTGGCGCAGCACCCGACGAAGTATTTGTTGGACGGCACGTGGCGGCCGCTCGAGAAGCGGGTGGAACGATATCGCGACGGCGACGGGCGTATCCTTGCCATCGACACGGTGTTGTACACGCATCGCGGTCCCATGCAGCGCGCGGGCGGCCGATGGCTCTCCATGCGTTGGACCGTGCTCGAACGGCCGATGGTGATCGCGCCGTTCATGCGGATCGCACACGCGCGCACCGTGGATGCGTGGTTGAGCGACATGGATTCGTACTCGTGGCCGGCGCAGAACATGCTCGTGGCCGATCGCGCGGGAACGATTGCGATTCGATCGACCGGCACGTTTCCGATCCGGCCGGGCAATGGCCGCGGCGACATCGTGCGCGACGGCACGACGTCGGCCAGCGATTGGACGGGCGCGTGGCCGATGTCGCGCTATCCGTTCGCGCGCAATCCTGCGCAGGGGTATCTCGCGTCGGCGAACCAGCAGCCGATCGATCCGCGCATCGATTCGACGTACCTGGGCGCCGACTGGCCGGATCCGTGGCGGGCGATGCGGATCAACGCGCTGTTGCGCGCCGATTCGCAGGCGACGGTGGAAGACATGCGCAACGACCAGACGGACCCCGGCAGTGCGCGCGCGGATCTGTTCGTGCCGGCGTTCGAGGCCGCGGCCCGCGCGGTGTCGTCCCGGACGCCTAACGACTCGACGCTGCAGCGGGCGGACAGTCTGTTAGGCGAATGGAACCGGACGTACACCGAGGACAACGACCGCGCGGTGTTGTTCGAGATGGCGATGGGCGAGCTGACGCGCCGGCTGTGGGACGAGCTGATCGCGCCCGGGGATTCGACGCCGGCGGCGCGTCCGCCGGAAAGCGTGATCGCGGCGCTGCTCCTGCAGCCGAACAGCCCATGGTGGGATGACCGGCGCACGAGGGGCGCCGTCGAGGCGCGCGACGACATTCTGGCGGCGAGCCTGCGCGCTGCGTTAGGCGACGCCGAGCGCCGCTACGGTCCCCCGGGCAACGACGACTGGCGATGGAGCCGCGTGCAGCACGCGAACATCTACCATCTGCTCGAGCTGCCGTCGCTCTCGCGGTTGAACATCGAGGTGCAGGGCGGTCCGGGCACGCTCGCTCCGTCGAGCGGCCGGGGACGCGCGGGCCCGAGCTGGCGCATGGTCGTCGAGATGGGACCGGATGTGCACGGATGGGGAACGCTGCCCGGCGGCGAGTCCGGCAATCCCGCC
>DAHUXU010000294.1 GCA_027307005.1 Gemmatimonadota bacterium | reverse complement strand
CCGGAACCCGCGACGCTCGCGCTTCTCGGACTGGGCATGTTTGCGCTCGCGCTCGCATCGCGGCGCCGACCCGGCGCGAATCACTGAGGGCGTCGACGACCGCCGATCTCCCATCCTGGCTCGAGACTTCGGCGAACCGGTGACGCCCGTGTCCGCGTAACGGCCCCGCAAGGGGCCGTTCGTCGTTCTGGCCTTCGCTCGCTCCCGATCTTCGGCACCTGGCACGACCTTCGCTAAGGCAGGTTGGCCAGCCTGCCTATGACTCGCGAGCCCAGCCGGCTCGCGATCGAGACCGGCAACGAACCGCAAGATTCGGGAAATCCATGCCGCCAACGGGTGATTCAATCGCGCGCACTGAACTGCCGGAGTCCGCCATGAGCGCGCAGGTCGTTCAGTGCAGCGCGGCGGCCGTTCGCCCGCGTTCGGTCGTCCACGCAGCCGTCGCCACGACCGGTCTGCTCGCGTATCTCGGAGCAGCCTCGATCCTGTACGCGCGTCAGCCCTTCGGCATCGACGCCGCGCAAGGCGCGATGTTCCTGATCGGCGTCACTGCAATGGCGATCTTCATCGTTGACCTGGGCTGGCTGAAAGCGCATCGGCGGCCCTCGACCGGCCTCGATTTCGCGTACGACGATCCGTCGTGGAGCCGGACCGGGGTCAAGCTCCTCGGCCTGTCCGTCACGCTGGCGCTGGTCGCCTTCGCGTACTGGGCCTTTCCCGTCTATCAGGAAAAGTTGTACGAAGGCTATTGGGATCTGCTCGAAGCGATCGTCCCGCCGTGGCTGGTGCTGGCGGTTCCCTATTTCCATTTCGTCGACCGCAAGATGCGGTCGCCGCGCGATGGCTATTGGCACGTCGGTCAGGCGGCACTGCTCAATTTTCGCGAAGTGGACCGCGAAGTCCTGGTCCAGCACGTGCTCGGCTGGATCATCAAGGCGTTCTTTCTGGCGCTGATGGTCGCCTTCATGTGCAGCGACGTGAAGTGGCTGTACCTGCTTTCGCTCGATCGGCTGGATTCATTCAGCGACTGGTACGACTTCGCCTACCGGCTCGTGTATTTCATCGACGTAGGCATCGCCTGCGTCGGTTACATCATGGCATTCCGACTCACCGACACGCAAATCCGGTCCTCCGAGCCGACGCTGTTCGGCTGGATTATCGCGGTAATGTGCTACCCACCGTTCTGGGACGTGGTCTATGGACAGTATCTTCGCTACGACACCGGTCACCCATGGGGCGCCTGGCTCGCCACCCATCACGTCCTGTATGTAGCCTGGGGAACTGGAATCCTGGTGCTGCTGGCGATCTATGTCTGGGCCACGATCATCTTTGCGGCGCGCTTTTCCAACCTGACGCATCGCGGCATCATCACCAACGGACCCTACCGCTGGATGCGCCACCCCGCCTACCTCAGCAAGAACCTGAGTTGGTGGATGATCTCGGTGCCATTCATGCCGCGAGGGAACGTCGGCGGAACGATCGCAGCTTGCTCGATGTTGCTGGGCGTGAACGTGATCTACTACCTGCGCGCGAAGACCGAGGAGCGGCACCTCTCGCGCGATACGACATATGTCCAGTACGCGCTGTGGGTCGACCAGCACGGCTTGCTTCGCCACTTCCGGCGCCTCCCGCTGCTGCGGCATCTCGCCTATCGACCACCGAGGGCACCGGGCGCGCCGGCTTGACGCCGGTTCGAGCAAGCGGCGTCGCGTCGTCTGCCCTCGGCATCGCCTGCGACCGGCGCTCGAACGACGGGCGCATCGACTGGGAAGCGAACGGGGCGGACACCGTCCGCCCCGCGCCTGCGCACCGGGCCGATGCGGCTACTTGGTGACCTGGATCTGTGCCGTTGCGACGTTGCCGGCGGCGTCGGTCGCGCTCACGTTGATCGTGTGCGTCCCGGGCGCGACCTTGCGCAGGTTCCAGTTGTAGCTGAGGCTGCCGCCGGCTGCCGTCGAGACCAGCTTCGCGTCGATGTAGAGCCGTTGCGTGATGCCGGCCGAGCCCGAGTTGTCGGTCGCGCTGGCCTTGATCCACACCGACTTCGACGGCACGGTCGCGCCGTTCGACGGGCTGGTGATGGTCACAAGCGGCGGCGTCGTGTCCGGGGCGCTGGCGCTCGCGCCGTTGAACACGTTGACCGAAACGGGCGACGACGTCGCCACGTTGCCCGCCGCGTCATAGGCTTTCGCGGTCAGCGTCACGGTGCTGTTGGCGACCGTGCTCGAATCCCAGGTGAACTGCCACGGCCCGACGTTGGTCGTCGCCACGGTCGATCCGTTGACCAGCAGATCGACGCGGGCAACCCCGACGTTGTCCGACGCGCTCACGGAGACCGCGACGTTCCCGGAGACGGTCCCGCCGCTGGGCGAGGCGATCGCCACCGACGGCGGCGTCGTATCGGGCGGCGGTGCGACGGTGTTGGATACCGTGACCGAGACCGGGGAAGACGTCGCCGAGTTTCCGGCTGCATCATAGGCGGTCGCGGTGAGCGTAGCGGTCCCGTTCGCCACCGTCGTCGAGTCCCATGAGTACGTGTACGGCGCCGTCGTATCGGTTGCAACGACCGCGCCATTTACCTTCAGGTCCACGCGCGCAACGCCGACGTTGTCCGAAGCGTTGACACTGATGCTCACCGTGCCGGCGACACCCGCGCCGCTGGCCGGCGACACAATCGCAGCCGTCGGCGCCGTCGTATCGGGGGCCGGAGCAAGCGGCGCGCTCGCCGCCTGCTGCAGCGCCGCCGCGGCATTCACATCGCCGTAGCCGTAATAGATGTCGTACCCGGGCGCACCGAGGTCCGTGGCGGTCGATTCGAGCGTGGCATCGACTTGTGCAGGTGTGAAATCCGGGCGCTCGGAGAGGATCAGCGCAGCGGTCGCCGCGACGATCGGCGTCGCGAACGACGTGCCCCAGCAGTTCCAGTAGCCGCCGCCCATCTTCGTCGTGATGATGTTGTTGCCCGGCGCGGAAATGTCGACGAACGAACCATAGGTCGAGAAGCTCGCCAGCGTGTCGCCTTGCTGTAGGGCAGACACCACCATCATGAGACTCGTAGGAGGCGTGTTGTCGATGGCGCCCGTATTGCCGGCAGCGACGAACAGCACGCCTCCTTTCGAGCGCAGGTAGCTTGCGGCGCTCTGGATCGTCGAGCTGGCCGAGGCCCCGACGTAGCTGAGGCTCTCGACCCGCGCCCCGTGGTCCGCGGCCCAGGTGATGCCCTGGGCGACCGTGCTCCAATAGGCATATGCGGTCGGATCGGCGATCACCACCGGCATGATCTTCGCGCCCCCGGCTACCGATGCGACGCCGACGGAGTTGTTCGTCGCCGCGGCTGCCGTGCCGGCGACCGCGGTGCCGTGGCCGTTGGTGTCCGCCGTGTTGCTGTTGTTGTTGTAGAAATTCCAACCCGGGACCATCTGCGAAGCGAGGTCGGGGTGCGTCCCGTCGACACCGGTGTCGAGAATGGCGATGATGATGCCGCTGCCGGTCGCGTAGTTCCATGCGGTCGGCGCACCGACATCCGGCAGATGCCACTCGCTGGCGTAGTAGGGATCATTGGCGGCGCCCGCGGCGGGCATCACCTGGTCGACCTCGGCGAACTTGACGTTCGGATCCGCCTGCAGGCGCTTGACGGCCGCTTGCTCGTTGCCGGGCGGAACGTTCACGATGTGAACGTGAGTGCCGCCTATATTGCCGATCGAATACCCACCGCCTGCGGCAAGTGCGCCGGTGAACGTCGCCTCGTCGATCCCGGACTTGGGTGCGACCAGGATGTGGCCGCGCGCGAACGGCGCGCCGTGCGCGAGCCCGGTCGCGCTCGCGCCGTAGGCCGGGATGCTCGCCAGCGCCGCGACGATGGCGGCGAGCGCGAGGATCAGGAAACCGCGAAGCCTGGAGGTAAAGCCGGTGCCGAACCGGGCATGGATAGATACTTGCGGCAGGCGCGAAGCCTGGAATTGCCGATGCATGGAGTCGCCCCCAGACCTGTGAGTGAACTGCCCATGGGCCTGCGAAGCGAAAGGGAACGCGCCCGGAACGACCTGCTCGCGCCGCGATACCCTCCGGCGTTGGACGCAATCCTCGAACGTTCACGCGAAAGCGTCACAGCGATGCTGCGGCGCTACGCGCGAATCAGTCCGGCAATCCCGCTATCGTAGGACCCGTCGGGCCCGTTAGACCGGAAACTTTGCGCCCCCGGCTTTCGCCGGGTTTGCCCTTGTACAGACCGATCTTGCGATATGACGCTGGCATTGTAGCCCGATTGTCGACGGATTGCGCAACCGGAGCGCTACGATGCTCGCGAATCCGCGCTTCGCCGGTGTTGCAATCGCACCACGCGATGCGTGGGCGCCCTACGCGGCGCAGGCATCGTCAATTTGTAGTCGACATTTCAGCCCGAAATGGCACCGCCACCACCGATGTCAACCAAAACCTATACCCTCGCCGATTTCGATTACGCGCTGC
>DAHUXU010000270.1 GCA_027307005.1 Gemmatimonadota bacterium | reverse complement strand
GACAAGGCGGACAAGGCGGACAAGGCGGACAAGGGCGGACAAGGGCGGACAGGGGCGGACAAGGGCAGACAAGGGCGGACAACACCTGAGTCTATGGTGCTACGTTTGTCACCGATCCCATCTTCACGACCTCGAAGTTTGCGCCCGTGAGCTTGGTGAGTTGGTGCAAGTCGGTGTCGTTCCAGCGGGGGTCGGGGACGCCGGCCAGCATGAAGCCAACGCCGTCGTCGGCGACGAAGGCGCCGTAGTGCTGGAGCGCGCGCAGGATCACCTGGTTGGTGGCGGAGAAGCCCGAGATGTTGACGGTTTTCTTGAGGCGGACGCGCATGCCCATGGGTGGGAGGCTCGTGCTCGTGCCGTCGCCGGCGGCGTGGCGAGCGGGCGCCACGTAGGCCCAACGCGTCTTGTTGCAGCTGATGTGCAGCGCGTGGGAAATCAGCTTGCGGAGCACGGCTTCATCGTAGCGGACCATCTCGGGGACCATGGGCGTGCCGGCCGCGTCGGCCGACGTCCACCCGGCGGGGCGTGTGGTGCCGGTGGTGAGATTGAAGATGGCGCCGGAGCCGGCCTTCCAGCTGCCGTCGCTCTGCGGATACGCGCTGAACACCTCGTACGATCTCCAGTCTTCCCAGTCGACGACGAGGGTGTGTCGGTCGCCGGTGCTCGACAGGCCGCCCTGGACCGGGGTGTTGTGCGGCAGCGGATACGGGCCGGGGTCGCTCTGCGTGGCGTAGCGGAAGGAGATCGGCACTTTGGGCTGCGTGCTGTGGACGACGATGAGCGGGATTCCGTTAGGCGCGCCGCGGTACACGGTGCCGAAGTCCGGATGCAACTGATTGGTGGATCCGCAGCTCGCGATGAGCGCCGCCGAGTTGGGGTCGACGGCCGCGGTGGAGATGTCGGTGTTCCACGGGCTGGTCGACGGGAAAATTTTGCGACCCTGCAAATCCGGCGTGCCGTTGCCGTTGGCGGTGAAGGTGACGGAGGCGCCGCCCGCGGTGGCCGTTGCCTTCGAGATGAAGAACGTGCGGCTCACCTTGAAGCCGATCTGCGCGAGGCCGGAGGCGTTGGTGACGGACGACGTCGCGGAGACGGCGCCGTCGGTTGCTTTCCAGGTGACGGTCACGCCGGGTGCGACGGCGCCGCCGGCTTTGTGTACGACGACGACGAGGGGACTGGCCACGGCGGCGCCGTAGGTGGCGACCTGATTGTTGCCGCTCGAGATGGCGATCGTTAGGCCAGAGGTGGTGGTCGTGGTGCCGGCGGCTGTGACGTCCCAGAGTTGGTTCACGTCGGCGTTGCACGTATAGAGCATGAGGCGCGAGCCGCTGATGGTGATGCACTTGCTGTTGATGCCGACGATTTCGTCGCTGCTGTTGCGGGTCCAGTGTTGGCTGGTGGTGTTGTGGCAGTAGTAGGTGACGATGAGGTCGTAGTTGGCCCCTTTGGCGCCCTGGTCGGTCAAGCACATTTTCCCGCCGAACACCGAAATGGTGGCGTTGGTTTGCCAGGTGAATTGCTGGGCGGCGGCGGTGCTGCAGGCGGCGAGTTGGACGGCGGCGGTGGTGGTGGCGCTGCCGCCGGCGGTGATGCACTTGCCGGGTGCGGCGTGGTCGATGATGGTCCCGGTGCTGCCTAACAGAGAGGCAGCGGTGACGACGACGGGGTCGAGGGACGGGGCCGCGTTGTTGGGAGCGGTGGGTGAGTCGGTACAGGCCGCGATGATGATGCTCGATGCGGCCGCGGCGGCGAGCGCCGCGTGAGAGCGACGGATGCGCACGGGCTTCTCCGGATGCGATCGGCGGCTCGACTGGCATGGCGATCGGCGGCGGGAGAGCCGTGTGCGAGCGCTTAAGCCTCGTGGCTTTGCGGACCCGTCTTTCGGCGGGGGTGCCTTTGTCGCAGGCTCCGGTGGAGCGAGCGATCCTGCCGAGCGTCGTGCTTCGACTGGAGGCAGCGTGGGTGGCTGCCGTGTGGACGGTAGATAGTAGGAATGAGCGTGCGAGGTGAGTAGATGGTGCGCGGGGCGAATTTCGTCGGTGGCTAACCGTTCAGTCAGGGCGGGGCGGGGAGTGTAGCGTGGAGGCGGATGTGGTGCGTGGGGGGCGTGGGCACTGGAGAGTGGCGGCGCTTACACTTGGGGCGGGCGTTCTATTAGGTTTCCGGTTCTGCGTGGGGCCTGTAGCTCAGGTGGTTAGAGCGCACGCCTGATAAGCGTGAGGTCGGACGTTCAACTCGTCCCAGGCCCATGGAAGGGGCTGCAAAGCCCGTCTAGCGTTACAACGTTAGGCGGGCTTCTCACATCGCCAATTCTCGTGGCTGCTCTCCGTTCGCAGTTGGCGCCCGGCGCCAATACGCGGCACGTCGTCAACGCCGATGGCGACGACCGCGCCTAACCCATACGCGTGGCGAGTCCCGGCGCCTAACGCCGAGCGACACGCCCATCATCGTCAAGTACTGCGACGCACGCACCGACGCGGCCACGGCACTGCAATCCGGTCTGCGGTGACTGAACCTCATCGCCCGTGATCCCGGCAAGACGCTGGTAGTCGAAGGTCAGTGCGTTTGTAATCCTCCGCAAGAGACGATCTGCATCACTGCCGGCACCTGAGTCCAGGCACATTGTTCCCCGCGAAGGGACGAAATAATAGCTGAGAGTAGCAGTGTAGCAGGTGGAAGGTAGACCAAGGAGCAGCAGCGGTTTTGGCGGTGGCGCGCCACCAAGCTGCGCTCCTCGGTTTCCCTTCTATCGGTGGTCAGACGGGCCGTGTGAGACTGTATTCCCGCGACACGTCGGCCACCGATGCGGCACCCGGCATTCGGAAGAATGCCTCGCCTGACAGGCCTTCATGTCCGCCGCCGATTTCCCGGCCGGCATGGCGGTCCCCATCTGAATTGCTGATCGCAGCAAGAGGGAAGAGGGACGGCGACTACTCAGCGGAGGCGTCGTCTTCGCGCCATTCCCAATGCCCTTTAGGCGCTTCATCATTTTGGCCGGCGCTCCTCGTTTTGCCACGCCCGAAATACGCCTGGGGGCTCGTTCCGAATGCGGCACGGAATACTTCATTGAACGCGCTCACGCTGCTGTAACCGACCGCGATTGCCGCACGGGTGATAGACATTCCTTGCGCGAGCATCTCGAGCGCGGCAAACAGTCGTGCGTGTTGCCGCCAACGGCCAAACGGCATGCCCATTTCACCGGAAAAGGCGCGCATGAACGTGCGCCGGGCCATGCCCGCGTCCTTGGCCCACGCGTCTAACGTACGGGCGTCCGCAACATTTTGTAGAACGGCGCGGGCGACATGAGCCAGCTTTGGCTGCCTCGGAAGTGGCAGACGCAGGACATCTTCTTCCGGACGCCGAATCTCATCCTGTAGGACCTCCAATAAACGCCGCTCCGGATGCCTAACGGACTGCTCGGGGTCCCAATCGAGAACCCGATTCACGATCGCGAGCAGCAGCTCTGAAGCGCCGAGCACACGCGGTTCCGGCGGTAACCCTTGGCTCAGCTCCACGGAGAAATAGAGCATCGAGCCGGCTGCCCGTCCCACCGAGCGTGCACTGTGTTCGCATCCCGGCGGAATCCAAGCGCAGCGCCGGGAGGGAAACATCCACCGTCCTCCAGCGGCTTCCACCATGAGCAGCCCTTGCGTTAGCGCGAAGAGTTGCCCGCGTACATGACTGTGCCTCGGTGCCCAGTCCTTCTC
>DAHUXU010000265.1 GCA_027307005.1 Gemmatimonadota bacterium | reverse complement strand
GGTGCCGACAGCGCGGCGGCGCGTCGCGCCGTGGACGAGCTCAACGCGAAAGAAGTGAAGGCCTGCCAGGCCATGGACCACCTCGCGTCGGCCGCGCTGTGGGCCGACGACGGCGTGGACCTGATTCAGGGTTTGCAGCCGATGGTGGGCAAGCCGGCGATCGCGGCGTGGCTCAACGGCCTAACGCCCGGGCTCGAGGGCGCGAAGATGGCGTACTGCACCATCGACTGGAAGCAGATCACGATTCAGGGTGACTGGGCGTACGAGTGGGGCATCAACCGGCAGCGGATCGAGTTTCCTTCGCCACGGCAGCCGTTCGAGAGCGAGGGGAAGATCACCCTGGTGCTCAAGCGGCAGACGAGCGGCGACTGGAAGATCGAGCTCGAGTCGTGGAACAGCAGTCCGAAGCCGGGATGAGCGGGGAATAGCGCCGCGGCGGCCGGGTCATTCCGACCGCAACGCCTGGATGGGATCGACGGCCGCGGCCCGGCGCGCCGGTCGCCAATTGGCGAGGAATGCCACGATGCTCAGGGCGATGATCGCCCCGGCGAACGCCACTGGATCGGTGGCGCTCACGCCGTAGAGGATGCTGCGCATCGTGCGGACGCCGACCGCGGCGATGATCGTGCCGGCCGCGAGTCCCACGAGCGCCGGCCGCACGCCCTGCCACAGCACGAGGCGCATCACGTCCGCCGTCCGGGCGCCTAACGCATCCCGGATGCCGATCTCGCTCGTGCGTTGGGCCACGATGTACGCCATCACCGCATACACGCCGACGGCCGCCAGCGCGAGCGACAGCAGGCCGAACACCAGGAGCACGACCGTGGCCATGCGCGGCGTCGACACCGAGCGTCCGACGATCGCATCCAGCGAGCGCACGTCGGCCACGGGAACGTCGGGGTCCGCCCGGTGGACCACAATCCGGATGGACGAGGCGAGCTTGGCCGGATTCGTCGTTGCGCGGATCGCGAGGCTCAGCGATCGTGGCAGCGCGGCGTCGGAATCCGGCGCCGTGGCCGGGAACTGCGCCAGCGGCAGATACATCGTCGGGCGGGCGTCCTTGTCGAGGCCGTTGAAATGCACATCGCCGGCAACGCCGACGATCGTGCGCCACACCGAATCGGCCGAACCGGACAAGCGGATCTGCTGTCCCACCGGGTTCGTTCCCGCGAAATATTTACGCGCGGTCGCGGCAGTGATGACCACGACGGGCGGTGCGCCTAACCGATCGGCATCGGTGAAGGCGCGCCCGCGCAGCATCGGCAGGCCCAACGCCGCGAAATAGCCGTCGGTGACGACGAGCCAGTCGGCAGCGGGCGACTGCGCATCCGGACCGGCGTGTGCCGCGCCGCCGATGTCGAAATTCCAGTCGCCGATGGTGGTGGTGAGCGGGAGCGCCATGGTGGCGCCGGCGCTCGCCACGCCCGGCACGGCGCGAATTTGCGACAACAGACCGGCGTAGAACGCGCGCACGCTCGAGCTCGATGCGTACTTTGCCGCGGGCGGCGCGAGCCGCATGGTGAGCACGCCCTCGGACGTGAACCCCGGGGGCACCGACATGAGCCGCACAAAGCTCCGCGTCATGAGCGCCGAGCCCGTGAGGGCGACGACGGCGAGCGCCAGTTCCACCGAGACGAGCAGTTGCCGCAGCTGGATGCGCCCGCGGGCGGAGGTGTTGCCGCGCCCCTGCTTGAGCACGTCGTGCGACGTCCCCCGCCCGAGCTGGAAGATCGGCGCGCAGGCGAACAGCAGGCCGGTCACGATCGACACGCCTAACGTAAACGCGAGCACGGGTCCATCAATCGCGATCGCATCGAGGCGCGGCAGGTTCGGCACGTTTGCGTGGGTGATCGCGCGCACGAATACGAACGCGAACGCCAGGCCGAGCGCTCCGCCGCAGACGGCGAGCACGAGACACTCCGTGATGAACTGCGACGCGAGTCGCGCGCGTCCCGCGCCGAGCGCCGCGCGCACGGCGATTTCGCGGCTGCGGGCCTCGGCGCGCGCCACGAACAAGCTGGCGACGTTGGCGCACGCAATGAGCAGCACGAAGCTCACCGCGCCGAGCAGAACGTACAGGACCGGCCGCACGTCGCCGCGCACCTGGTCCGCGACCGGGACGAGCGTCGCGCCGAACTCGGCGCCGTACTGCGCCGGATATTGGCGCTTGATCCGCGCGATGCGCGCGTCGAGGCGCTGCTGCGCTCGAGCGAGTGTGATCCCGGGCGCGAGGCGGGCCATCGCGTCATAGTCGTGGCCCCCGCGTTCACTTTCGTTGACCGGTCCGAGCTGAATCGGCAGGAGTAGTTGGGCGTGGTCGCCCGCGAATTGGAGCGGCAGACGGAAGTCGCGAGGCACGATGCCGACGACGGTGTACGGCTGGTCGTTCACCAGGATCGTACGCCCGACGATCGATGGATCGCCCGCATAGCGGCGCCGCCAGAAGTCCTCGAGCAGGATCACCGCGCGCGGTCCGTTAGGCCGATCCTCGGCGGCCGTGAAGGCGCGACCCAGGTACGGGTGGACGCCGGCCACGTCGAAGAGCGACGCCTGAATGAATCCGGCGTTCACGCGCTCGGCGTCGCCGCCGCCCGTGATGTTCACCGCGCCGGTGGTATAGGCCGCGAAGCTGGAGAACACGGCCGAATCCTGCGCATAGTCGTACACCTCCGGCCGGGACAACCAGGTGCGCGGCCAATTCCGCCAGTGGTTCCACACCTGCACGACGCGATCGGGATGGCCGTACGGCAGCGGGGACAGGAGCGCACCGTGCACGACGCTGAAGATCGCGGTGTTGGCTCCGATGCCGAGCGCGAGCGTGGCGATGACTGCAGCGGCGAACCCCGGTGCGCGGCGAATGCCGCGCAGGGCGTAACGCACGTCCTGACGCAGGGCATCGATCCGCGCGTTCCACTGCATGCGCCGTTCGCGGCGCGTCGCCGAGCGTTCGAGGCGCGTGACGGCGTGGTTGCTCGTCCCGAAGCGGCGCCGCGCTTCGGCCATGGCGTCCGTGTCGGAGTAGCCACGCTCGCGAAACTGCGCCGCCCGCGTGTCGAGATGGAAGCGGATTTCTTCGTCCATCTCCTGACGCGCGCGGCGGCCGCTGAACGACGGGAGCGTGAAGAATCGACGACGAGGCATGGCGTGACTCGGCGCCGGGGTCAGGCGAAGCGCGCGCGAGCGCGCAGCACCGCCGACACGGTCTGGGCGTACCGCAGGAACTGATCGGATTCCGCCGCGAGCCATTTGCGTCCCGCGGAGGTGATGGTGTAGTAGCGCGCGCGGCGGTTGTTTTCCGTTAGGCCCCAGTCGGCGGTGACGAGGCGGCGGGCTTCCATGCGGTGGAGGGCGTAGTAGAGCGCGCTCTCGTCGACGGCGAGGCTGCCGCCGGTGCGCTGTTCGAGCCACGTCGTGATCTCCACGCCGTGGAGCGGGCCCCACGACAGACTCTTGAGCACGAGCACGTCGAGCGTGCCTTTGACCAGCGCGAGGCCGTCCGCCATCCCGCTCCCCTGAAAGTTTCAGATGAAACAATCATAGGAGCGGCCCGCGCCGCCGTCAAGCCGGCGAGCCGGTCCGCGACGCCGCGCGCACGCGTCCGATCGCCGTCAGGAGCGCACGCATCTTGTTTTCGGTTTCCTCGAACTCGCGGGCCGGCACCGAATCGGCGACGATGCCCGCGGCCGCTTGCACGTTCGCGACACCGCCGGCGATGACGCACGTGCGGATGGTGATGGCGAGGTCCATGCGCCGGTCTCCGGCCGCGATGTAGCCGACCGCGCCGCCGTAGGGGCCGCGGCGCTCCGGTTCGAGCTCGTCGATGATTTGCATGGCGCGCACTTTCGGCGCGCCGGTGAGCGTGCCGGCAGGGAAGGTCGCGCGAAACACATCGATGGCCGACGCGTCGCCGCGCAGGTCGCCCTCGATCTGACTGACAATGTGCAGCACGTGGCTGTAGCGCTCGACCACCATGAGATCCGTCACGCGCACCGTTCCATAGGCGGCGATGCGCCCGACGTCGTTGCGGCCGAGGTCGACCAGCATGACGTGCTCGGCGCGTTCCTTCTCATCGGCGAGGAGCTCGGCGCTGAGCCGCGCATCCTCTTCCGGCGATGTGCCGCGGGGGCGCGTGCCGGCGATTGGCCTAACGGTGACCGTGCCGTCGGCGACGCGCACGAGCAGCTCGGGCGAGCTGCCCACCAACTCCATGCCGTCGAGCACGAGATGGTACATGTACGGCGACGGATTGAGCGCTCGCAGCGCCCGATAGAGCGACAGCGGCTCGAAGTCCACTGGCACGGCGATGCGCCGCGCCAGCTCCGCCTGAAAGCAATCGCCGGCGAAGATGTAGTCGCGAATCCGTTCGACATCCCGCTCGAAGTGCTCGCGCGCGTACGAGGACACGCCCAGGGCGGGCGGCGCGCAGTCGTCGAGCGCCAGAGGCGGCAGGGCGCCCGGTCCCTGCAGCCGCGCGATCACGGCCTGGATCTCGCGCTCCGCGGTGTCGTAGAGCGCGCGCCGCGCCAGGGCGTCCAGACCCGGCTCGACCGGCACGGCGACCACGACGCGCGCCTGCGCGCGCAGATTGTCGATGATGACCAGCGCGCGCGTGAACACGAACATTGCGTCCGGCACGTCGATGGCGCGCGGCGGTGCGTTAGGCAGCCGCTCCAGGAGCCGCACCACGTCGTACCCGAAATACCCGACGGCGCCGCTCCAGAACGCGCCCAACTCGGGCACGTGCGCGGGAGCGTACTCCGTAAGGCGGGCGCGCAGATCGTCCAACGGATCGGCGGCGCGCCGCGCGCCGTGCCAGCCGCGGTCGGGCGTCCAGTCGTCGACGATGCCGTCGCGCAATCGCCACGCCGCGCGCGGCTCGGTGCCGAGGAAGGTATAGCGGGCCCACGTCTCGCTGCCCGCGGGCGCCGATTCGAGGAGGAACGCAAACGGTCCGCGGCGCAGTTTCGCGAATGCCGATACCGGCGTGTCCGCGTCGAGCAGGCAATCGCGCCACACGGGGATGAGTCCACCGGACTCGGCGAGCGCGACGAAGCGGTCGGGCATCATCATCGCGTCGCTTGCCGCCTGCTCTCGAGCCCGCGACATTTCTCGATCATGCTTCGGTTCTCCGCGGCGCACGCCGCCGCGTTGTGTGTCCTGGTGGGTCTCTTGACCGCCGTACGACCCGCCGGCGCGCAGGCATGGGACGACCCGCGCACGATGGCGCTGGTCGAGCGCGCGACAGCGGGCCGCGCCGCGCAACTCGCCGACAGCACGCTGGTGGATTATCAGGCCACCGCGCACGGCTATATCACGTTTCTGGTCCAACTCGGGCAGGG
>DAHUXU010000262.1 GCA_027307005.1 Gemmatimonadota bacterium | reverse complement strand
CGAACAGAGCTCCTGCTGGGTGCGCGTCGCCCAACCGTGGGCGGGCAAACAGTGGGGATTCGTCGCCTGGCCGCGCATCGGACAGGAAGTGCTCGTCGCGTTCGAGTCCGGTGATCCCGATCGCCCGATCATCGTCGGCTCGTTGTACAACGCGGAGCAGATGCCGCCGTACGAGCTGCCGGCGAACCAGACGCAGACGGGCATCAAGACCCACAGCTCGAAAGGCGGCGGGTCCGACAACTTCAACGAGCTGCGCTTCGAGGACAAGAAAGGCTCCGAGATGATCACCGTGCAGGCGGAGAAAGATCTCTCGACGGTGGTCAAGAACAACGAGACGCGCGAGGTGCGCAACACGCGCACGACCACGATTCAGTCGGACGACGTGAAGACCATCAAGAAGGGATAGGACGAGACGACGCTCGACGAAGGCGATCACTCGACTATGCTCAAGAAGGGCACGCACTCGTTGATCCTTCAGGACGGCAAGAGCCAGGTGTGGCTCCAGAAGGGCGACAAGACGCTGGACATGGACGACGGCAGCTATTCCGCCGATCTCACACAAGGGAATCACAAGACGCACCTCGCGAACGGCGACCACTCGATCGAGATCGACGTGGGCGACATGAAGGTCGCGGTGCACACGGGCGATCAGAAAACGGTCTGCGATGCGGGCAGCATCTCGTTCGAGGCACTCGAGCAGATCGAGTTGAAGGTGGGCGGGAACAGTGTGAAGATCAGCCAGCAGGGCATCACGATCAGCGGCATGATGGTGTCCATCGAGGGCCAGATTCAGTGCGAGATGAAAGGCATGATGACGTCCATCAGCGCCGACGCGATGCTGCAGGCCAAGGGCGCCATCACCATGATCAATTGATATGACGACGAGCGCTCAGCCGCCCGTGGCGGCGCGGACGATGTCGGACTTCATCGAGCTGGCCGGGTTAGGCGATGAGGCCAAAGGCGCGCTCGCGCCGACGCACGGGCCCGCGCAGTACGTGCAGGCGCTGCTCGATGCCAAGCTCTATCCCGACGCGGTGCGCTTTCTCGCGCACGCGCTGCCCAAACGGGAGGGCATCTGGTGGGCGTGGGTCTGCGCGCGCCGCGCCGCCACCGAGGCGCCGACGCCCAAGGATGCGGCGGCGCTCGAGGCGACCGAACGCTGGATCACGCAGCCCACCGATGACAATCGCCGCGCGGCCATGCGGGCTGCCGAAGCCGTCGGACTCGCGACGCCGGCCGGCTGCACGGCGCTCGCCGCGTTCGTGAGCGGCGGCAGCCTGGGGCCGGCACACACGCCGCCGGTTCCGCCGGGCGAATTTCTCACGGCGAAAGCGATCACGGGCGCCGTGGTGGCGGCCGCCGTCTGCGGCGACGCGTCCAAGGCGCCGGAGCGGTTTCAGTCGTTCATCGCGCAGGGGCTGGATGTGGTGAACCGTCTCAAGCTCTGGGGCGGCTCGTGACGATGCCTAACGCGGGCCCTCGGGCCTGCTAACGGAGGACGAACCATGGGCCAGCCGGCCGCGCGCGTGTCCGACATGCACGTCTGTCCGATGGTGACGCCGGGCGTGCCGCCGATTCCGCACGTCGGAGGACCGGTGCTGCCTCCGGGCGGCGTCACCGTGTTGATCGCGGGCGTGCCGGCCGCGCGGGTCGGCGACATGGCGACCTGCGTCGGTCCGCCGGAGGTGAGCGTGCTCGGCTCCTTCACCGTGCTCATCTGCAACCAGCCGGCGGCGCGCATGGGCGACATGACGGCGCACGGCGGTTCGATCGTGCTCGGCGCTCCGACGGTGTTGATCGGCTAGCGGACGGCCTGAGTTCAGGGGAGCACGAGTTCTGATACTTACGCTCATGAAGACCCGGACACAGCACGAGCACACCGGATACCGCTCGGATCGCTCGGCTGCACACGACCAACGCTCTGGCGAACGGTCGGTCGTGCCGCGTGCGTTGTGGTGAACGAGAACGTCTGTTGGTTCTCTCGCACACGCCTCACATGAGCACCGCGATCGGCAAAGCATGCGGCGATGACGCACGAGCTGCGGTTCGCGCATTGCGCCGCCGGCCGGGCTTCGCCTGGGTCATCGTCGCGATGCTCGCGTTGGGCATGGCGTCCGTCACCGCCGTGTGGAGCGTGGTCGACTCGGTGGTCGTGCGCGGGCTCCCGTTCCCAAGCGCGGATGACCTCGTATCGATCGGCTTTCGGAATCCACGCGGCGGGCTCGTGGGGCCGTCGCTTCCGATGCTCGAGCGCTGGCGTCGCGCTGTGCCGGGCTCGGCCTCGGCGGGCTGGCAGGAGATGCCGTATGATCTCGGCACACCGGCGGGAGCGCGCCGCGGCTGGGTGGCGACGGTGACGCCCGATCTCTTCCGCGTGCTCGGCGTCCGGGCGCAGTTAGGCAGAGGTGTGACGGCCGATGACGATCGTCCGGGCGCGCCGCCCGTCATCGTGCTCTCCGACTCGCTGTGGCGCGACGCGTACGGCGCCGACCCGAACGTCGTCGGCCGGTCGATGTCCGTGGACGGCGCCGACGTGACGGTGATCGGCGTCATGCCCCAGACGGTTGCGCTCGTCACACCGGATGCCGCCGCCTGGATGCCGCTCGATGCGCAGATGCCGTTTCTGGCCGACAACGACAGCATCGGCCTTGCGGGCGCGGTCGTGCGCCTGTCGGCCGGCCGCGATGTGGATGGTGTGCGGCGCACACTGGCGTCGCTCGCGCCGCACGGCGTGACGTACGGCAACAGCTACGGCGTGGCGCGCGCGGCGGCAGAGCCGCTGCAACAGGTGATCGTCGGCGACGTGCGCCCGGTGCTCCTGATGCTGTTCGGCGCCAGCGTCCTGGTGCTCGTGGTTGCCTGCGCCGACGCGGCGGCGCTCCTCGTCGCGCGCGCTGCGTCGCGCCGCCGCGATCAGGCCGTGCGGCGTGCGTTAGGCGCGAGCCGGGCGCGCCTGGCATCGGTGATGTTGTGTGAAACGCTCGTGCTGTCGGCCGGCGCGTCCGTGGCGGCGCTGCTCGCGGCGCCGGCGCTCGTCGGTATCGTGCGCCGCCTGGGATCATCCCTCGTGCCGCGTGCCACGGAGATCGCCGTCCGCCCGGACGCCTTCCTCGTCGTCGTCGGCCTGGTGGTTATGACCACCGTGCTGAGCGGCGTCATCCCGGCGCTGCTCACGACGCGCGGCGACGCCGCCGATGCACTCCGGACCGGAGGGAGCCTCTCGGCGTCGCCCGTGTTCGTGCGCGCGTACGACGCGCTGCTCGTCGCCGAGCTGGCCGTCACGGTGGTGCTCCTCGCCGGCGCTGGCCTCCTGGCGAAGAGCGTCATCAATTTGTTAGGCACGCCGTCGGGCCTGCGCACCGAGCA
>DAHUXU010000247.1 GCA_027307005.1 Gemmatimonadota bacterium | reverse complement strand
CCCGATGAGCAGGGGACCCGCCCGGCGCGCCGGCCCCGCGCCCGACTCCGGTCCGCTTGCGTTAGTCGTCACTCTTCTTGGGCTGGATCCAGTCGTTCTCCTTGAAGATCGAGCGCAACAGCTCGCGGTCCGCCGCCGTCGGCATCACCGATTCCACATACGCCTTGTAGCCCTCGCGCGGAATCGGCTCCCCGTCCAGGTTGAACGTCTGCCCTTTGTACTGGCCGATGCGCCGATTGAACTTGATGCTCGGCACCTTGAGCTTCGGCTGATGCTCCGGCACGTGCAGGTTCAACCGGTCGATCAACCCCTGCACCTCCTGCCGGTACAACTCGCGCGCGTACTCGTTGAGACGCGCCGGATCGGGCGACTGCGGGTTCGTCCGCTCGTCGAACCGTCCCTTGAGCCCCCACGTGTACGCCCACTGCGCCGACGACGATCCATCGGTGCCGAACAGATCGAACGCCGTCGACACCCATTTGTTGAAGTAGCGCTGCATGACGTCGGTCGGAATGCGCCCCGCCTTGATGATGCGCAGGAGCCCGTTGTTGCCCGTGCCTAAATGGAACGACTCTTCGCGCAACATCGGCTTCATCGATCGCGACAGCGGCGCGAACGCCGACGTCGACATCATCTGCAGCTGGTACTTGCCGTCGCGGTCGATGAACTCGGTGTAGGCGAAGAAGTCGAGCCAGTTCTCGACGCTCTCGTTGAACGAGCCCAACAGCCGCTCGTGCTCGTCGGCGCGGCGCTGGAGCAGCTTTTCGGCCTCGCGCTTGCCCTCATCGCCGAAGTGCGACACGAGCAGATACGACATCTGCCATCCGTGCCGCATCTCCTCGGCCATCACTCGATAGATCGCGAGCAAATCGTAGTCGCTCGGCGCGTGCTCGAGCAGCGCGCGCTGCTGCTCCACCGACGCGAACTCGGTGTCGCCCTGAAAGATGATGAGCGTTTGCAACGCGTCGCGGATGCGCTGATCCGGGATGTGCATCACGGTGGGCCACTTGTGATTGCCCCGGTAGTGGCCGAACTCGATCTCGGGCACGTCCAGATCGGCGAGCTTCACGTCGAACCTGTAGTCCTTGAGCTCCCTGGCCTCGAGACCGATGTCGTCCTGCCAGACCTTGAACAGGTCCACCCAGTCGTCGAAGTTCGTGATTTTCGTCAACGCCATGATGTGGTGCTCCTCTGGTGAACTGCCTCCGGCCCCACGCCTAACGGGGCCGGTGTGTCAACGGGCCGCCGGCTGACCGAACGCCGGCCGCCGCTTCTCCAGAAACGCCGTGATGCCTTCCGCCGCGTCGCCGCTCCGGAAGCACCGGAGCTGCGCGTCCAGCTCGTAGTCGAGCATCTCGGGCAGCGACCGGTCGAGCGACGCGTACACGGCGCGCTTGGCCATCGCGATGGCGAGGGGCGGCTTCGCGGCGAGCGCCGCCGCCAGCGCGCGCGTCTCCGTGCCTAACGCATCGTGCGGCACCACGCGGTTGAACAATCCGAGCCGCAGACCTTCGGCGGCGTCGACCATCTCCGCCAGCCAGAACAGCTCGAGCGTTTTCGCGGGACCGACCAGCCGCGGCAGGAAGTACGTGCCGCCCCAATCCGGATGCAGGCCGATGCGGTTGAAGGTTTGGCCTAACGATGCCCGGTCGCTGGCGATGCGGAGGTCGCAGGCCAGCGCGAGGTTGGCGCCGCCGCCCGCCGCCGCACCGTTGATGCTTCCGATCACCGGTTTGGAGGACGCCCGCATCGTCAGGACCACGCGCCGGCCGGCTTCGACCAACGCCGCCATCGCCGCTTCGTCGCGCGTGGCGATGAGCTCGGACATATAGCCGATGTCGGCGCCGGCGCAGAACGCGCGCCCCGCGCCGGTGAGCACGATCACGCGCACGGCGTCGTCGTGCTCGAGCTCGTCCAACGCATCGGCCACTTCGCGGCGCATCGTCCCGGCGAACGCATTCAGTTTGTCGGGGCGGTTGAGGATCAACGTCCCGATGCCATCCTCGCGCTCGACGCGAATGTGCTCGTAGCTCATCGCACGCGCTCCACGATCATCGCGATCCCCTGGCCGACGCCGATGCACATCGTCGCCAGGCCGCGCGCCGCCTCCCGCCGCCGCATCTCGTGCACCAGCGTCGTCAGGACCCGGGCGCCCGACGCGCCTAACGGATGGCCCAACGCAATCGCGCCGCCGTTCACGTTCGTGCGCGCGGGGTCGCATCCGAGCTCGCGCATGCACGCCACCGACTGCGACGCGAACGCTTCGTTGAGCTCGACGAGATCGATGTCCGACATCCGAAGGCCGGCTCGCGCCAGCGCCTTGCGCGTCGCCGGCACCGGACCCAACCCCATCACCTCGGGCGACACCCCGGCCACCGCCGACGCGACGATCCGTGCCATCGGCTGAAGCCCGGCTCGCTGCGCCGCCGGCTCCGACATGACGAGCAAAGCGCTCGCGCCATCGTTGATCCCGCTCGACGACCCCGCGGTGACGGTGCCGTTCTGTTTCACGAACGCCGGCTTCATGGCCGCGAGACTCTGCAGCGTCACATCGGGACGCGGGTGTTCATCGCGGGACACGACCGTCGCGTCACCGCGGCGTCCCGGCACCGTCACCGGCACGATCTCCTCATCGAAGCGCCCATCGGCCATCGCGCACGCCGCTCGTCGCTGGCTCTCGAGCGCGAACGCATCCTGCTCCTCGCGCGACACGTCGCAGCGCGTCGCCACCTCCTCCGCCGTCTCGCCTAACGAAATCGTCCACTCGCCCGGCATCTTCGGATTCGTGAACCGCCACCCGACGGTGGTGTCCGCGGCGACCGGAGCGGAGCGGGGGAATCCCTCCTCCGGCTTGAGCATGACCCACGGCGAGCGCGACATGCTCTCGACGCCGCCCGCCACGAACACATCGCCTTCACCGGCGCGAATCGCCTGCGCCGCGCTCGCCACGGCCTGCAGACCGGAACCGCACAAGCGGTTGACCGTCTGACCCGGAATCTCCACCGGCAACCCCGCCAGCAGCGATGCCATGCGCGCCACGTTCCGGTTGTCCTCGCCGGCCTGGTTCGCGCATCCCAGGATGACGTCGTCGATGCTCGACGGCGCGATGCCGGTGCGTTCGACGAGCGCGCGAATCACGCCCGCCGCCAGATCGTCCGGCCTGACGCGCGCCAGCGCGCCGCCGTGACGGCCGATCGGCGTCCGAAGCGCGACGACGATCATCGGAGCACTCACGAGAGATCCACCCACACCGACTTCACCTGCGTGTATCCGTCGAGCGCGTACGACCCCAGCTCCCGGCCGAATCCCGACTGCTTGTAGCCGCCGAACGGCGAGCCGGCGTCGTACATGTTGTACGTGTTCACCCACACCGTACCCGCGCGCACCGCACGCGCCGTGCGCAGCGCCTTCTTGATGTCGCGCGTCCAGATGCCCGCGGCCAATCCGTAGATCGTGTCGTTGGCTAACGGAATGGCGCCATCCATGCCGCCCCGGAACGACATCATCGCGAGCACGGGACCGAAGATCTCCTCGCGCGCGATCGTCATACCGGGCTCCACGTCGCCGAAGATCGTCGGCGCGATGAAGTAGCCCTTGCCGTTCACCGGCACGCGCT
>DAHUXU010000238.1 GCA_027307005.1 Gemmatimonadota bacterium | reverse complement strand
GACAAGTACGCGGAGACCACGTTCCGCGCGCCGGCGCTCATCGCGTGGGCCATGATCATCCTCGGCGTTCTGCTCTGGCTCGCCGATCGCGGCGCGCGCGAGCTTCGCACGTTGAACGACATGAACTGGCGCGACGCGCTGCTCATCGGGATCGCGCAGATCTTCGCGCTCGTTCCAGGCGTATCGCGCTCCGGCTCCACGATCACCGCCGGGCTCGCCGATCGATTCAACCGGGAGAGTGCGGCGGTGTTCAGCTTTCTCATGAGCATGCCGATCATTGCCGCTGCCGCGATCCTCAAAGTGCCGCACGTGCTGCACGAGCAGGGACTGAGCGCGCCGCTCGTCGCCGGCGTGCTGGCATCGGCGATCAGCGGCTGGCTCGCCATCGCCGCGCTGCTCCGCTATGTGACGCGCCGGAGCTATGGCATCTTTGCCCTGTATCGCGTGCTGGCTGGTGCGGCCGTTCTCCTCATCGTGTACTATCGTGGCTGATGCGATCTTCGACGGCTGTGGTGCGGACGAGCTCCGGGCGTTGCTCGACCTTCCGCGCGTCGAGGTGCACGACAGTGTGACGTCGACGTTGGATGTCGCGCATGCGTTAGGCGAATCGGGCGCGCCGGCGGGCGCGCTGGTGATCGCCGAGCGGCAGACGGCGGGCCGCGGACGCGAGGGGAGGCGCTGGACGTCGGCCGCCGGCAGCGGGATCTGGCTCGCGATGCTCGAGCGGCCGACCGACGCCGTGGCGACCGAGGTGCTGGCGATTCGGTTAGGCATCGGCGCCGCGCGGGCGCTCGACCACTTTGCCGAGTCGCCGGTGCGGCTCAAGTGGCCGAACGATCTGTTCGTCGCCACGGGGAAGGTCTGTGGCATCCTGGTCGAGTCGCGCTGGCGCGACCAGCGCATCGAATGGGTGGCGGTGGGCATCGGCATCAACGTACGCCTCCCGCCCGATGTGCCGCACGCCGGCGCGCTCCGCGCCGGCGCGTCGCGCGTCACGGTGCTCGAGGCCGTGGTGCCCGCCATCCGCGGCGCCGCGGCGGCGCGCGGCGCGCTCAAGGAGGCCGAGCTGAGCGAATACGCTCAACGCGACATGGCGCGCGGCCGCGCCTGCCGGCTGCCGGCGCCGGGAGTGGTGCAGGGCATCGATGCGCGCGGATCGCTCCTCGTCGCCACCGCCGTCGGCGACGTCACGTGCCGGTCCGGCTCTCTCGTCTTCGAGGAGGACGCGTGATACTCGCCTTCGACGTCGGCAACACCGAGACGACCATCGGCCTGTTCGACGGCCGCACGCTCACCGCGCACTGGCGCGTGATGACCGACGCATCGCGCACGCCGGACGAGATCGGACTCGAGCTGTCGGGTCTGCTCCGGTCGCGGGACGTCGCGGCCTCCGCGGTCACGGGCGCGGCGATCGGATCCGTCGTGCCGCCCGTCACCGGTCCGCTCGCCGAGGCGTGCCTAACCTGGTTGGGCGCAACGGCAATCGTCATCGATGGCCGCTCGGCCCTGCCCATCGCGCTGGATGTCGACGAGCCGCTCACCGTCGGCGCCGACCGCATCATCAATACCCTCGCCGCGAGCCGCATCCACCACACCGACACCATCGTCGTCGATCTGGGCACCGCCACGACGTACGACTGCATCACGGCCGACGGCGTGTTCCTCGGCGGCGTCATCGCGCCCGGCGTGCGCACGTCGTTAGACACGCTGGTGCGCCGGACGTCGAAGCTGCCCGCGACCGAGCTGGCCGCCCCCGCGCGCGCGATCGGCAAACGCACTGAAGACTGCATTCGCGCCGGCGTGATGTTCGGCTCCGCCGATGCCATCGACGGCATCGTGCGCCGCATCAAAGCCGAGTGGCCGTCGCCGCGAGAGCCCATGGTGATTGCCACCGGCGGCCTGGCCGAATTGGTCGCGCCGTTGTGCACGGAGGTCGACCTCGTCGAACCGTACCTGACGCTCGAAGGGCTCCGCCTGGCGCACGAGCTGCTCACTGCAGGCAGCGCCGACTAACCGGTCGGACCAGCCCGGCAGCCAGCCATTCAGCTCGGCTCGCGCACCGTCAGACTGGCCGGGAAACCGTGACGAGCCCGGGGCATCCGCCGGAATGGCATACATAAGTCATTCATTTTGGCCAACTTAGCCGGCACGACGACTGCAATTGGCCGGATTGACACTGGAGCAAGAGCCGCTATCTTCCCTGTGTCTGGCACTCGCAGTGCAAGAGTGCTAACACCGCTCAATCGAGCATTTCGTGCAACCCATACTGGAGGAGGGAGGCGACCTATGGCCACCAAGAGTGCCACCGCGGTGAAGGTGAATCCGCTGGCCGATCGCGTCGTCGTCAAGGCTCTCGAGGAATCGGAGCAGATGCGCGGCGGTCTCTACATCCCCGACACGGCGAAGGAAAAGCCCCAGCAGGGTGAGATCGTCGCCGTCGGACCGGGCCGCTTCGAGAAAGACAAGCGCGTCCCGATGGATGTGAAAGTCGGTGACAAAGTCCTGTACGGAAAGTACAGCGGCACCGAGGTCACCATCGATGGCGAGCAGTACCTGATTCTCCGCGAATCCGACGTCCTCGCGGTGATCTCCTAACGGTCACTCGGCGCGCCTAACGATAGCGCGGGTCACCACTCACACACAGGATTCTTTCACCCACTGGACCTTATGGCTGCCAAAGAACTGCATTTCGATACTGATGCGCGCGCGGCGCTCAAGCGCGGCGTCGATCAGTTGGCCGAAGCCGTGAAAGTCACGCTCGGCCCCAAGGGACGAAACGTCGTCATCGACAAGAAATTCGGCGCCCCCACCGTGACCAAGGACGGCGTCACGGTCGCCAAGGAAGTCGAGCTCGCTGATCCGCTCGAGAACATGGGCGCGCAGATGGTCAAGGAAGTCGCCACCAAGACCTCCGACCTCGCCGGCGATGGCACCACCACCGCCACCGTGCTCGCGCAGGCGGTGTTCCGCGAAGGCCTCAAGAACGTCACGGCCGGCGCCAACCCGATGGCCATCAAGCGCGGCATCGACCGCGCCGTATCCGCGATCGTGGATGAGCTCAAGAAGATCAGCGTTCCCACGAGCGGCAAGAAAGAAATCGCCCAGGTCGGCACGATCTCGGCGAACAACGACAAGGAAATCGGCGACCTCATCGCCCAGGCGATGGAGAAGGTCGGCAAGGACGGCGTCATCACGGTCGAGGAAGCCCGCGGCCTGGAGACGACGCTCGAGACGGTCGACGGCATGCAGTTCGACCGCGGTTATCTCTCACCGTACTTCGTCACCGATCCGGAGAAGATGGAAGCGGTGCTCGAGGATGCGTACATCCTCATCCACGACAAGAAGATTTCCTCGATGAAGGACCTGCTCCCGGTCCTCGAGAAGGTCGCGCAGATGGGCAAGCCGTTGCTCATCATCGCCGAAGATGTCGAGGGCGAGGCGTTGGCGACGCTGGTCGTCAACAAGCTCCGCGGCACGCTCAAGGTGGCCGGCGTCAAGGCGCCCGGCTTCGGCGATCGCCGCAAGGCGATGCTGCAGGACATCGCGGTCCTGACTAACGGACAGGTCGTGAGCGAGGAAGTCGGCTTCAATCTCGAGAACGCGGTGCTCTCCGACCTCGGCCATGCGAAGCGCATCGTGATCGACAAGGACAACACCACGCTCATCGACGGCGCGGGCGACGAGAAGAAGATCGAGGGCCGGATCAACGAGATCCGCGTCGCGGTCGACAAGTCGACGTCGGACTACGACAAGGAGAAGCTGCAGGAGCGCCTGGCCAAGCTGGCAGGCGGTGTTGCGGTGATCAACGTCGGCGCCGCGACCGAGTCGGAAATGAAGGAGAAGAAGGCCCGCGTCGAAGACGCGCTGCACGCCACGCGCGCAGCCGTCGAAGAGGGCATCGTGCCGGGCGGCGGCGTCGCGCTCATTCGCGCGCAGCGTGCGCTCAAGGGCATCAAGCTCGACAGCGACGAGCAGATCGGCGTCGACATCATCCGTCGCGCGGTGGAAGAGCCGCTCCGCATGATCGTGCACAACGCGGGTGGCGAAGGCTCGATCGTGCTCGAGAAGGTGCGTGCGTCGAAGGACGACAAGTTCGGCTACAACGCGCTCACCGACACGTACGAGGATCTGATGGCGGCCGGCGTCATCGATCCGACCAAGGTCACGCGCACGGCGCTGCAGAACGCGGCGTCGATCGCGGGTCTCATGTTGACCACGGAAGCGATCGTCGTCGAGAAGAAGGAAGAAAAGTCGGCGGCGCCCGCGGCGCCGGGCGGCGGCATGGGCGGGATGTACTGAGCCCAGGTCTAACGGTCTAACGGAAACGGGGATCCGCGTGACGCGGGTCCCCGTTTTTCGTTGGCGCCAAGGGTCTCGTGCCTTCCCACGTTTTCCGTTGGGCTCAGCGCCGCGATGACGCGGTCGAGTCTGTCGCGACGCAGGTGAAGTGAATGACCCACGTTGCCGAAGCATCCCGCCCGCCTTCGAGCAGCACCGGTCCTTCGTTCTCGATCTTGTAGGGCCCGTGGCACGCCTGTGTCATCTTCTTGTAAGCGTCCGCGCGTCGCTTAGCGATCTCGCTGTCCAAACCGCCATTCTCATACTCGACCACGCCCGGCAGTCGCTGCTGATTAACCGGGGCGTTGGTGTCTGGCTGCGCCGAGATGCCCGGTGCCTGCGCGAGATACGCCGAATTGTGGGTGCAGGCAGACGCGGCCAAGAGTCCCGCCGCCAACACCGCAACGCCATAAATGCGAGTCATAGCTCCTCCAGCCGGGGTGTGCCTCTCCGGCGGCTCGAGGCCGCCAGTTGACTAACGCAAATACCCGATGTGACGAAACTCGGTTCCGCGCGGGCATACGGTTGCGAACTGATCGTGTCGTGCGCTGTCACGTGCGCGTCATGTGTCAGGTTCATGTCAACTCGCCGCGACAGCAGCACGCAGAGGGAATCATCGGTCGCGCGCGGCGATTATTCGAGCGATCCCGATGTCGGGAATCATGCGCGATCCACGCGTCGGCGCGCTGTTTCGCGATGTCGCGTTCCGACCCGGTGTTGTCGGCGGCCGGCGTCATCGATGGCCTAACGACCTGACGGAAGCGGGGACTCGCCGAGGGCGGGTCCCCGCTTTCGCATCAGGGCCACGCCGGAACGAACCGAAAGCCGCGCAGGTGGCGGGCGATCGCCGTGAAATCGCGGTGGTTCGCCGTCACCAGCACGACGTCGCGTTCGCGGCACGATGCGGCGATGAGCACATCGTTCGTGAACGATCGAGGGGCAAACGCGAGCGCGAAGCCTTCGTGCTCGGCAAGGTCGGCGAGCACGCGACCGGCCTGCGCGTACGCGTTGGCGGACGGTACGAGCAGTCGATCGCGCTCGGCGAACGCGACGTGGAGCGCATCGACACCGTCGCGCTGCTCGTCGGTGCGTGCTCCGGCCCGGAGCTCCATCGACACCACGGCACTGAGATAGAGGCGGAACGCGGCGCGGACTGTGAAGCGCGCGCGGGTGGTGCGCGCCGCGCGATGGTGCGACGCGTCGATGTAGAGGTCGGTGTCGATGGCGTACGACGCCGGCACGGCCGTTCGTTAGGCTTTAGCGCCGGCGTTGCTGCTCACCGCGTGCGCGGGCGCTCGCTCACGCGCGCCATCCGTCTCCGGGAGGGCGCGGCATACACGTCGCCCAGGCCGCCGTCGGCCGCCATGCCCTCGAGCGCCGCCACCATGCGACCCTGCGAGGCAACGAAGGCGAGGGCCAGATCCACGGTCTCGGTATCGGACCTGGTGCCTAACACGGCGCGCGCCGCACGGAGCTTGGCCGGATCCATGTCCATGTTCTTGCGGACGCGCGCGGTGCGCGAGGTGACGGCCGCACCAGACCGCTTCTTGATCTCCACCGCTCGCTCCAGTGAACCGACAATACAGAAATTCGCAGCGATCTTAATGTATCGCAAGCTCAGCGACGGGTCGCCCCGAGTGCCGCTTCGAAGCTGCAGCTGAAGTGCATCGCCGAGGTGTGCGACGCGTGTCGTCCGACGCCCGGCGGCGCCGGCGTTCGGTGTCGATCGTGATCGGATGTGACGCGAGCCGGTTCCTCTCGGGTATCACACTACGAGCGCGATGTTGCGCTCCGGGTGTCGTGCGCGTGTCAAGTCTCATTCGTTCGACGATTCCACCGAAGGAATCATGCTCGATCGCGTTGGTCGATTTTGCACGGGTGAAGGTGCCCGCCGTGCGCGGCTCGCCGTGTCGGCCGCCGCCGCTGTGCTCGCCGCGGCGGCCTGCAGCGACGCCGCTGCGCCGCACCCGCCGCCGCCTCCGCCGCCGCCTCCGCCTAACGAACTCCCGGCGCCGCCCGTGCCGGTGTGCGACGGTCTCGAAACCGTCTGCAACGTGCCGCTGCCCACCTACGATGGCTCGGGCCAGCTCGTACACCCCGATGTCGCGGTCTTTCCCGGCGGCTTCGCGGGGCACGAGTTCTGGTTGACGGCCACGCCGTACCCGAACGGCAACGCCAACCTCGAAAACCCGTCGATTTTCACCGACGACGCGCGCCGCTGGACCGTGCCGCCGCGGGTCACGAATCCGTTGGTGCCCGCGCCGCCGGCGCCGGCGCACAACTCGGATCCCGACCTCGTGTTCGATCCGGTGTCCAGCGAGCTGCGGATGTACTACCGCCTAACGCAGAACAACGCCGACGACATCCGCATGCGCACGAGCGCGGACGGCGAACACTGGTCGCCGCCGGTGTCGGTGGTGAAGGCGACGGGCATCGCGATCGTGTCGCCCGCGGTCGTGCGGCTGCCGAGCGGCGTCTGGGTCATGTGGTCCGTGAACGCGGTGAAGGGCGGCTGCCTGGCACAATCGACCGTCGTCGAGCGGCGCACGTCG
>DAHUXU010000227.1 GCA_027307005.1 Gemmatimonadota bacterium | reverse complement strand
GACGAGGGCCAATGGAATCGGATAGCTGGTGCAGCAGTTGGAGTAGAGCGCCACCATCCGACGCTCCGGCCATCCGGGCTCACCGCCGGTTCAGCGACACCCACCTGGTCGCTGTCCATTCGCGGAGCGATCGTCACGCCGGCGGATGTGGTGGCGCGCAGGCGGCCGGCCGTGTCGACATCGGCTCGACGATATGTGGTTTGCGTCCGGGCCGGCAACGCCGCAAGCATGAGCAGCCCGCACGCGATGCCGAACCACATCACGCGCATTGGATCGCGCCCTCTCACCACGCCGCCGCATGGCGCGGCTGCCTAACGTGCCGATCGCTGCGGCGTCGAACGCCGGCGATTACTGTGAGGACTGAGCCGTGCTGTCGTGGACGCAACGGAACTGCATGACCCAATAATGCTGGTTGCGCACCACGGTCGTCGAGGAGTTCGCGGTGTTCGTCTCCGCCGACGAGTTCGCATTCGTCGTCGTGCGACGCGGACGGTAGCGGGTTGTCGACTCCGCGGTCGAGTCCGTCGTCGTCTTCGTGTTCGAGTAGTGCGAGATCTCCTTGCCGTCGATGCTCTCGCCCTCGTCCACGATGGAATACTTGCCGCCGCACGCCTGGTACATCTGCTTGTAGGCATCCTGGCGGCGCTTCTCGCGCAGGAGGTCGTCGTCGCGGAACTTGATCACCCCGACGCGATCGGCATCGTTCACCGGCGCATACGCGCCGGCGTGTCCCGGAGCGTTGACCATCGTCGCGCCGCAGGCCGACACCGCGAGCGCGGCGGAAAGCGCGAAAAAAGCGGAGCGAGCAGGCATGAACGTCCCCGAAGTGACTGGTTGGCAGGTCTGTTAGACGCGAGCGAATTCTGTACGCAGACGAGTGCCGAACCCGGCGGTAACGGGGACGCTCGCGAGGCGACTCGTGCGCGTACGCGGCACGCGCCGGCCATCCCGCTCATTCCTTGGGCTTCGTCCCGAGCGCGCAAATCCATCCGCGCGGCGCATCGTCGACGACCCGCACATCGGTGAAGCCGGCATTGGTGAACAGCGACCGGTGTTGCTCGGGATCGAGCGCCGCCATGCCGGTGAGCGCGCCCAACCGCTCGGCGTATCGCGCGTGGCGGCCGCCGTTGTAGAACTCGGCGATGAACAGCAGCCGGCCGCCGGGCCTGAGCACCCGGAAGACTTCGCGCATCCCGCCGCCTAACGATTCGCCCCACCAGAAGTGGGTCTCGACGCCCGTCACCAGGTCGAACGTGTCGGACGCGAAGGGAAGCGCGGCCACGGACGCCTCATCGATCGATACCCGGCCCGCCGCGATGGCGTCCTGATTCGTCCGGCGCGAGACCATCACGCTGTCCGGTGAATAGTCGATGCCGTACACGCGTCCGGCCGGCGCCTGCGCAGCCAACTTGGCGACCGTGCGCCCGCCGCCACAGCCCACGTCGAGGATCGTATCGCCCGCCGCGATCGCGACCCGCGCGAGCCCCCAATCGGTGAGTTTCGAGTGCCGCCGGTTCATCGACCACAACGACACGCGGCCGAGCCACCCGCTGGGTTTCCGGCACTGCGAGGTGCGTTGCCGAACTTTGTCGGGGCGAAGCGCGATGATCGGCATGATCGTCGTGGTCGATCTCGCCTTACTTGCGGAACACGACGCGGCCGCCCTGCACCACGATGGCGATCTTGCGGATGTCCGACATGGTCTTCAATGGATCGCCATCGACGATGATGAGGTCGGCGCGCCGCCCGACTGCGATCGTGCCGAACTCGCCGTCTTTGCCTAACCACTTGGCGCCGTTGGCCGTCGCCGCCTGCAAGATCGCGGTTTTCGGCACGCCCGCGCTGTCGTAGGCCTCCATCTCATCGAACAGCGAGCCATCGTCCGTGCCCGCGAGCAGGAACACGCCCATCTGCTGTGCGCGCGCGACGAAGCGCGACATGCGCCGATAGCTGTCCCGCGCTGCCGCGAACTGCGCCAGGCCGAGCGACTTGCGCATGCTGTCGTCGATCCGCTGAATGGACAGCGTCGGATCGAAGCCGACCTTCGAGCGCGCCATCGTCTGGATGAGCGCAGTCACGCGCGGCGAATCCGGATCGATCTCGTGCCAATCCGATTGCATGCGCGCCACGGGATTCCTGTCGTCCGCCAGAGACTCGTTGTCGCCCTGCGGCTGCTCGTTCGCGGGAAGAAAGTCGGCCCACACCCGAATGTGGTTGAGTCCATCGATCCCGCACTCCATGGCGCGGGTCCAACTCGTGTGCACGCCGATGTGGCCTGTGACGCGCAAGCCGACTTTGTGCGCCTCGCGGATGACGGCGCACAGGACCTCCGGCTTGAGCATGAAATACACTTTCAGCAGATCGACCCCCTGCGCCTTGAACGCGCGCACGACGGTCGCTGCGCCGACGGTGTCGTCGAGCATCACATCCACCAGCGGGTGGTAGTCGCCGAGCCCGTCGATGAGCGGGCCGGCGGAATAGATGGTCGGACCGGGGAAGATGCCTAACGCAATCGCTTCCTTGAACGTCATGCTGAGCGAGAGCGGCGCGCCCGGATCCCTGATGCTCGTGATCCCGTGGCTCAGGAGCAGCGGCCCCTGGCCGAAGTCCCAGAAGTGATAGTGGTTGTCCATCAGCGCCGGCATCACGGTGCGGCCGTGCGCGTCGATCACCGGCACGCCGCCGGCGCCGTTCGGCGGGCGCGTCCCGATCGATGCGATCTTGCCGCCGCGAATTTCGATCGTCCGATCGGCGACGGGGGCCGAGCCTGTGCCATCCCAGAGCCGCGCGTGCGTGATGATCATGTCCGGCGCCGACTGCGCTGGAAGCGTGAAGCGCGCCGTGAACGGAATGGGCGCGAGGGCGCCGGTCTGGAGGTCGAGGCGGTAGAGTTTGCGACCGGCGCACAGGACGGCGCTCTTCCCGTTGGGCGCGAGCGCGAGCTCCTTGTCGTCGAACGGGCTCGCGAAGACGAGGCGCGGCGCGCCGCCGGCGGCGGGCATCGCCATGATCGAGTCCATCGCGGTGACGGACTTGATGTAGTAGAAGGTCGTGCCATCCGGGCTCCACGCCACCGACGACTGATTCCACGGCGTGTCGGTTAGGCGCGTGGCCGCGCGGCTCGGCAGGTCGACTTGGAAGAGATCGGCGCCACCGTAGTGGCCCGACGCGAGCAGCATCTGCTGCCCGTCGGGCGAGAGCGCGAAGCTCCACTCGTGCCAGTTGTGCGTCTCGGTCACCGGCTCGGCCTTCCCCCCGTCGACCGGCACGTGCATCACGTGCGCGTCGAGCTGCTCCGACATCGCGACGAAATAGATCTCGTCGCCTTTCGGTGCGAACTCGCTCTCGAGAATCTGATCGTCGGTGTGATAAAAGGCCGACGCCGTGCCGGTGGCGAGGTTGAGCATGACCAGGTCGTTCCCGTCCCCGCCCTCGTGCGAGAACGCGAGGAACTGTCCGTCGGGCGACCACGCCGGGTGGGAGTCCCAGCTGATTCCGTTGGTCACCTGCCGCGCCTCGCCGCCGTTCGCCGGTACGATCCAGATTTTGCCGAGGATGCTGAGCGCGATCTCGGAACCGTCGGGCGAGACGGCCGGATCGGCGGCGCCATCGGATACGGTGACGACCCGCGTGCGCTGCTGTGCCTGCGACACCGCCGGCAGGGTGGCGCACAACGCAACTGCAAGGATCGGCAGCTGACCGCGGATCCGGCGCATGGTGTTTCCTCGCATGAAGGGAGCTACAAGCACTCGACCAGGAAGTCCTGGACCTCGAGCGCCGTCGGGCAATTCTGCTCGTTTTGCGCTTCGGAGGAAAGGCGGCGCTGGACGTCGGGAGCCGTTGGGCCGCCGGCCGACCTTGGCCCCGTCCATGTTCGGCGCATCGGGGAATTATTGCCTACAAAGTAGGCAAAAACTCTGTGATGACGCGCGAAAGACGACGTGATGGGGCGGAGTTGTTCGCACTCGCTCAATTCGTCGAGGGATTGCGCCCGCCGCCTGCCACGTGTCGAGCCGATTCGCGAACTAGCGACCGTCCTTTATGGCGATCGATCAACGTGATTGGCCGAGCACGTCTAGCGATCGTATGGCGTGGGAAACACCGGTGATCCGGGAGACCACAGCTCGTAGCTGTCAGCGTGATCGTCGAATAACGCCGCGTCGGTTGTGACCCGGATTTCTTCCGTCATGTCAGGCGCGCGATAGGCGTACTGTCGCCGGCCAAGAAGACGCACCTCGATACCAGGAGGCATCAGAGTTGCACTGCGAATCACGTCGTCGAGACGATCGAGGTCGAGCGCCGCTGGCGTTCGGACGGGCACCTCCAGCACGTCGGCAGCGAGAAGGTCCAGATCGAGACCAGTACGCTCACGATTCAATTCATCAACCTGGCTGGTGATACTTGTCGCGAGACGTTGCCTTTCGTGCTTGTTTGGCGGCGGCGTCTGAAGCACGGTAGCCGTGATAGTGCGTGGCAACTGTGCGAGGATCGGCTGGAGACGCCCCACGACTGATTCGAACAACTTGATACGTTTCCGTAACGCGAGGTAGACGTCGGCCTCTACAGTATCCGCGTAGTGCAGATTCACGATGCGAACCGTTTGATGTCGTTGACCCACGCGATCGATGCGGCCGATTCGTTGCTCGACACGCATAGGATTCCACGGCATGTCGTAATTCACGAGCGCGCCGCAGAATTGGAAGTTGAGACCTTCAGCGGCAGCGTCGGCGATCGCGCCAGCCCTGACATCGTCGCGCAGCGTACAGACGTCGAAAATCCTCGGCAGAGTCATTCGTTGGGCACGCCGGCAACGCGTACAGCGGCGCGGAGCGGGCAAAACGGCCACGCGTGGAGGAGAGCCGCCGCAGACTGCGCCGAAGGTAATTCCCCAACATGGGGAAATCCATGGGCGGGCTCATCATCCGCCGATGGCACGCAGCCGCCGGAAGAGCGCTGTCTATGAGCCTGAGTATCGGTCCCTGATCCGTCGCGTACGCGAAGCGCGGGTCGAGGCGGGCCTTACGCAAGCCGAGGTGGCGGCGGCACTCGACCGTCCCGTGTCTTTCGTCTCGAAGTGCGAGCTTGGCGAGCGCCGGATCGACCCAGTAGATCTCGCGAAGTTCATGGAGCTCTACGACAAACCATTCGAGTACTTCATCCCAGCCCGGAGGCGCAGGAAGGCCAAGCCCGACGGCTGACCGACCAGCCGGTGGCCTGACGGCGGTCTACCGTGTCTCGAGTCGCAGGATTTTCGCGTTAGGCAGTGCCAGAACGCGTCGTCAAGGGGAGCTCTTCCGTGCGTCCCCAATTGCCGTGATCCAAGCAATGAACTCGCTGTGTCGTAGACGATACCGCCCAAGAATGTCTGCTCGTAATGCGATCAGATCACGGCGAGCAGCCGCGACGAATCCGTCGCGGTCCGTCTCGAGCACACCAGATGCGGCAGCTTTCGCGTTGAGTTCGGTGTCGCTCGGCCAAACACGCTCGATGACACTCTCGGCAACAATCGAGCGGAGTTGCGCCCGATAGTTCAGTCGTATTGGGTCCGGCCGCCCCATTGCTTCCCTGAGAACCGCGAACTGTCCGCATGACCGTTCGTAGGCCCATTCAAATACGTCTCGCAGCAGGGCGACGTCGGTGCGCTCGTAAACGGCCAGTATGCCCTCCGTGTAGCTCTGCTCCGGCACATCTACGAAGGAGAGCGGACACAGGTTCGCTTTGACGAGGGAGATGTTTGCCGCCAAGCGCGACGTCCTTTTGTTGACGTCTCGAAATGGCTGCAGGTATGGGAGGTGGACCATGACAAAGAAGGACTGCTCTAGCGGGTCCGGTATCGCACGTGTCTTCGCAAGAATTTTGTCGAACTGCTCGTCGATAAGCTGAGGGATCGCGATAGGTGTGTAAACCGAAGTGCCGATCGCAACAGGACGAGACCGTAGGCGACCCTCGTCGTCCAGATCGTCCAACAGATTCTCCGCGAGTAGCGCGTGCAGATTCAGGACGGTACGTCGATCGAACTCGATTTCCTCCGCGTTCTCCACCAAGAACTCGATGGCGGCCTTGTGATTGAGGATCATCTGCCGATCGATGTCCGATGCACCCTCAGGTTCGCGTCCCGCGCTGATCAACTCTTCCGTATCGATTCGGCTGTACTTGTTTCCCTCTAATCGGCTCGATCCCCAGGACAGATCGATAACGAGGCGCTGCATTATGTCCCGGGCGTACGTTCCAGCGGGCTGTCCCGCGAAGGCTGTTGTGCCAAGTTGCGTTAGACGTTGTCGTGCCGCCGTTGGGAGATACCACGTACGGCCCGGGTCGTAACCATCAAGGAATTGCGCGCGATATGTAACTGGCAGTCTCTGGCTGCGGGGCTGTCGTATCAACGCCAAGACGGCCGCAGCCTCCCTCGATAAGGGAATCTCGGCTGTGGGATTCGAGCGGGCGTTCTCGTTGGGCGGAAGCCAGTATTCCTTTTTGGCGCCGCTCGCCGATGAACTAGCGGTTGATCTTGTGTCGCCGTCCTCGGGCGTTAATAGGACCTCCGGCGGCGTGGACACAGCGACATAATGGGGATCTCGACCCTCGTGACTCGCGGTCACAACCCCCTGTTTCGCAAGTTCTTTGAGTCGGCGACCCAATGTGCTGTACGCAACGAGATGGCCCGTCCGCGAATGATGCGCTGCGCGCAATTCCGATTGCCTGAGGCCATCCGGAAACGCCTTCAGGGTCTCGAGAACCTCTTCGCGCTCTCTGGCGACAGCAACGCGACTTTTTTTCGGCATGGGCTCCGATATCGCGGTGTTGGATACCAAGCTCGACAGCACGTACCCGAAGATCCCCCGACGCGGAGCGTTCGGGCACGCAGCTTAGCCAGGTACGGCCGAATTACTTCTCCACAAAATACGGAGAATATCCGTAAAAGTAAGGCGTTTCTCCTAATTCTCCATAAACGAGCCGAATTATATGGAGAATCGGCCCAGGAATACGGCTGATCACCGTATTTCGATCAGCTGCCTGGAGGCCACAACCAGCCCGCACCGGAAACCCGGCGCAAAGTTACACCGTGTCACCTTGCGTCCCGGATAGAGAAGAAATAGAGCGGACGCGGTTCACCACCGCGTCCGCTTCCAGTTGCACCCAAGTTCTCCGGCTTCTCCCGCCTCGCCCTGACCGAACTGACTTCTCATTCGGCGACTCGTGAGCTTTGTCTTCGATCCGAGGCGTTCAGTGCTGCATCAACCTGCCGCAGCCTCAGACTTCCGCTACTGCCGCTCGCCGACGATCGGGTGCACGTTCCGCCCCCGCATCTTGTCGTTGAATGCTGTTACGTCGGTCTTCAGGAACTGTGCGACCTGCCCCTTGATCGTCTGCACCTGCCCGTGAAGCAACTCGGCGACCTGCTTGGCCTGATCCGTCGGCGCCGCATCCGAGCCCTGCACCTCGTCCGCCAGGTACATCAACTTTTCCGATAACATCGGCGGCCAGCGGACGTCGTCCTGTCCGCGACCCGTCACCTTCATCTGGAAGAGCTGCTGCTCGACGTTCACCAGCTTGTCGCGCAGCGAATCGCTCGCGCTCCGGACGTCCGCCATCGTCGAGTCGTTGCCGGCAAGCGTGTGCAGGCCCGCGAGCTGCGCGCGTACCACTTCCATCGCGTTGATCTGATCGACGACGTCGTTGATGTCGGCGTAGAGCCCGCGCGTGAGCGCTGCCTGCGCGGCAATGCTTTGCTCAGTGCCGCCCGATGCGGGATCCTGGAGCACCGTGAGCTTCTGCGTGTCGTGCAGATCGTCGACGGCAACGGTGACCGTGTACGCGCCCGGTGGCTCGAGCAGCGCGAATCGCCCGACGTCCGGCGCCGGAATGCCCGACGCCTTCACCTGGAACCAGTTCTGGCCTAACGGACTCGCCCG
The DNA here is from genome assembly GCA_027307005.1 of Gemmatimonadota bacterium. GTDB lineage: Bacteria > Gemmatimonadota > Gemmatimonadetes > Gemmatimonadales > Gemmatimonadaceae > JADGGM01. The sequence continues at coordinate 906 of DAHUXU010000227.1, read as the reverse complement.
CAGCTTTGCCTCCTTCGTGGGATCGCTGTACAGATCCCACTGGATGCGGTTGAGTCCCGCGTGCGGCCTCACCTTCATCGTGCGCACGACGGCGCCCGAGTTGTCGGCGATCGTCACCTTCGCGCTGTCGGTGCTGTCTTTGGGCGCGGTCTCGAGCCAGAAGTCGAGCGTCGCGCCATCCGCGGGATTCTTCCCGGCAACGATGTCATCGAGCTCCGTCGCCGGCTCGGCCACGCCACGATACCGATACTGCGGCCGCGGCTCGAGCAGCGCGAGCGGCTTGCCGGTGAGCTGTGCGTTCCACTGGTGCAGCGGCGTCAGATCGTCGAGAATCCAGAACCCGCGCCCGTACGTGCCGATCACGAGATCCTGAAAATGCGGCTGCACCGTGACACCGTAGACCGGCGCGTGCGGCAATCCGCTCTGCAGCGGCGTCCAGTTGTCGCCGGCGTCGAAGCTCACGTACATGCCGCCTTCGGTGCCGAGATACAGCAGACCCTTTCTCGCCGGATCTTCGTAGATCGTGTGCGCGTACGATAGCGGCGACTTCGCGATGCCGCGCGTGATCAGCGTCCAGCTCTTGCCCCAGTCGGTGGTCCGGTAGACCCACGGGTCAAAGTCGTTCACCTGGTGTCCGTCGATCGCCATGTACGCGGTGCCCGGCGTGAACCTCGACGGCTCGATGCTCGATACCGTGCCTAACTTCGGATACCCGCTCGGCAAATTGGTGACGTTGGACCAGGACGTGCCGCCATCGCGCGACAGCTGGACGAGCCCGTCGTTCGTGCCCACCCACAGCTCACCCTTCGCCAGCGGCGACTCGGCGATCCAGTAGATGACATCGGCATATTCGACGCCGATGTTGTCCGGCGTCAGGCCGCCGGAGATCCCCTGCTTCGACTTGTC
>DAHUXU010000215.1 GCA_027307005.1 Gemmatimonadota bacterium | reverse complement strand
TCGAGTCCGGCGGTGGCGCCGGTCGATACCTTGATCTTGCCCTCCTGCGGACGCGTCCGCACCGCGGTGGCGAGGCGCGCCAGCGCCTTCACCCGCGCCACGAGGCGCTCGAACTCCGCCGTCTCGAGCTCGGCGTACGGCCTAACGACGCCGTCGATGCGGAAGCGGACCATGCCGCCGGTCTTGGCGGGCTCGAACTGCACGTCGCTGGCGCCGGCTGCAATCGCATCTGCAATCAGCCGATCCGCCACCTGCGCGACGCCGGCAGCATCGAGCGGTGCGCCCGTCGCGCTGACCGGTTTCGTGCCGTTGATCGGCGTCGAGCTCGATGGCGCGATCGGTTGACCGGGAACCGCCAGCGCAGCGTGCAACATCGCGGGACTCGCGATCTCGAACATCACCCGGCGACCCGATGCGAACGCGATGGCTTGCTCGGCTTCGACGTTGGATGGATCGCTCGTCGCGACCACGATGTGCTTGTCAGTTTCGCGCAGCGGCACCACGTCCCACCGGCGCGCGATGCGATCGGGCACGAGGCGACGCGCCGGCGGATGCGCATCGGCGAACTTCGCCACCTCGAGTCCGGTCGCGGCCGCAACGGCGCGCACGAGCACGTCTTCGCCCAACCCGCAATGCTGTTCGACGCCGGCCCACGCCATCGGCGTGGACATGTCGGCGGGAATGTCGAGCGTCTCGGCGCGCGGCAAGTTCGCGCGTTGGGCGATCTGGACTAACCAGTGCATGTCGAAAGCGACCTGTCTCGCGGAGGACAGTTGGGGCGCGGCAGTCTGCCGAACCGGCCAAGTGGTTGCTACGGCCGCCGATGTGCTTCGCGGTCACCCTGGAGTATCGGATCGGTACAGCGGCCCTTGAGGACCTCGAGCGCAACCCGGCAACGCTCTCCGGGGGCGGCCACCATCGAGGAAGAGCGGTGCGGCCTATCGAGCGTTCGAGCCGTGCTGCGGGCAGGTGGCGAGCTGCCTCGCCTCCGCTGCCAGAGCTGCTTTGGACGGAGACGAGCCAAGGAGCGCCTGCTCCATCTCGCTGTACACGCGCACCGCGTTGCGGCGCAGGCGCGAGTGCAGCGACACCGGCCGGTCGCGGTCGGCCGGAGGGAGCTGGTCGAGCGCGAGGCCCATGCGGACACCGTCGGCGACCGCGCGCCGCATCGTGTCACGGAGCGCGAGTACGTAGCATCTCGTGGTTGCAACGAGGGTTGCCGGATGCGTCGCGAGGCGGCCGTGTCCGGGCACGGCCACGCGCGGATCGAGTGCGTCAATGCGCGACAGCGCCGCGAGCATCGCGGCGGAGCTTCCGTCGACCATCATCGAGACGCCGTCTTCGACGAGGACATCCCCGGCGAACACCACGCGCTCGTTAGGCAGCCACACCATGAGATCGCCTGGGGTGTGGGCCGGACCGGGGCGCACGATCTCGATGCGCCGTCCGCCGACGACGAGCATCGTGTCGCGCCGCACCGGAATGTCCGGCGTATCGGCGTAGGCGAAGCCGCGCATCTGCTCGAGACCCATGACCCCGGTCCAGTCGCTGGCGAGCCGGTCGTCGCCATCGATGTTGGCCAGCGTGCGCCGATCGGGGTGCGCAATCACCCGTGCGCCTGCGCGCTTGAACACGATGGCGCCGAACGTGTGGTCCGGATGGTGGTGCGTGAGGACGAGATACCTCACGGGTGCCCGCGTCACCGTGCGGATGGTGCGCATCAACACGCGGCCTTCGCCCGGGCTGGCGAGCGCATCGATGACGACGACTCCGGCGGGCGTGACGACGAAGCCTGCGTTAGGCCTTCCCTCCACACCCCGGCCCGTGTCGCCGAGGACCGCGTAGACGCCAGGCGCGAGCTCGTGCAGCGGGAAGGCGGGCAGCGTATCCGAGCGGTCGCGCGGATACCGGCTCGCGATCGCGGCGCGGGTGGCCGAATCCGCGCTGAGTGACCGCGGGACGATCGTCTGTTGGGCATGCGCGCCGCGCGCTGCGAGCAGCGCGATGGCGGCGGCCGTCGCTCGTCGCAGCGTCAACCGCCGAAGGCGATGGCGGCAGTCTGCGTATAGACCCGGCCCTTGGTGTCGGTCCATGCGATGTGCAGCGGGCCTTCGTGCGGCGCGCGCAGCGGGAAGGCGACGTACGGATCCCGGCTGATGCCCGACGTCCAGGTGAAGCGCGCGACGCGGCGCCCGCCGTACGTGATCTCGACCGTCTTGATGTAGTACTCGGGGATGAGCGCGCCGTTCTCGTCGCGCGAGAACCCCGTGTACATCGGATGCGCGACGAGCGCGCGCACGTAGATCACGCTGTCTTTCTGGATGCCGGGCGGCAGCAGGATGCGCGCATCGCCGGTGAGGGGGCCCGCGACGGGTGTCACGTCACACGCATCCGTTGAGTGTGGTGTAGACGAGCTTGTGCGCCCACCACAGCTCGCCGCGATTGGTTTCGACGATGGCGCGCACCTGCGAGCTGCGCCGCATCTTGATGCGCGTGTCGATGGACGCTTTGCCTAACGCAGGCGTGAGCTCGAAGCCGGCGACGTAGATGTCGGGGTTGTGGTCGACCACGAGATGGATGGCCTTCACGTAGTGGTCGGGATCCATCGGGAGATCGGTCTCGATGAAGATCGGGACTTCACGGCTGTCGGGTGCGACTTCGGGGAGATCGAGGCTCACGTGCCCATCTTTGATGGGACGCGCGCCGAAGTGCTCGCGCAGCACTTTCTTCGCGGCGTCGGGCATGTCGTCGCCGGGGCCACCGTGTGCGGCGCTTGCGCCTTGCGCGGCGAGCAGATCGCGTCCGCTCAGCGCCAACGCGGCGGCGCCGAGGACGGCGGCGCGGAGAAAAGAACGTCGGCCGGTGGACTCGTGATTCTCCATGGGATCTCCACGCGAGCCCGCATTCGACGCGTCGTGCTCGCATCGGAATAACTAACGTGCGCGTGGGGTCGGGGCCAGTCTCGGGTGACACGGCCGCCGACGCGCTCTACATTCATCGCATGCCCAAAACGCCGTTCGTGGTGGCCGAGTACGTTCGCTGGGGCGACATCGATCTCGCCGGCATCATCTGCTACGGCGCGTACATCCGCTTCTACGAGCTCGCGGAGACGGAGATCTTTCGCGCGTGCGGACTGCCGTTCCGCGACATGTTCGAGCGCTACGACATCTGGCTGCCGCGGAAGGTCATGCACACCGAGTTCTACCGGCCCGCGCGTCTGGACGACCGTCTCCAGGTGGCGACGTATTTCAGCCGCGTCGGCGAGTCGTCGCTGACGATCAATTTCGATGTGCTCGATGCGGACGGCGCATCGCTGCACGCGGCGGCGTATCAGGTGCTGGTGTGCGTGTGGCGGCAGAGTTTCGCGAAGGTGCCGCTGCCGGCCGCCGTGGTGGAGGCCGTCGGGCGGTACATGATGGACAGCGACACGGCGCGTGCGGCGGTCAGGGGTCTGGACCCGGTGCGCGCCCGGTCCTCCAGTTAGGCCATCAGCGGGCGGTCGCCGCCGGCTCCCGCGCCGGCTCGGCCGATTCGCCGTTGGGCGACGTCGTGTTGGGCGAGGCCGTGGTGGGCGAGGCATTGTTGGTCGAGGCCGGGTTGGGCAGCGGCGCGCCCGGCGGCGCCGGGGCGTCCTTGGCCGCGGGCGCCTCACGCGGCGCCTCATCGAGCGCTTCCTCGCGGTAGGCGATCCAGCCTCCGGCGTCCTCGGCCACCAGCTCGACGTCGGTGCCTAACGGAACGGTGAGGTTCGGCACCTCGTGTCCGGCCGGGAAATCGGCGAGCACCGGCACGTTGAGGTCCGAGACGAGGTCGAGCAGGAAGTCCTCGAACTCGTCTTCCTCGGAGCGGTCGATCGAGAGCTGGCCGAACACGATGCCCTTCACCGCGCGCAGCAATCCCGCGGCGCGCAGATGCACGAGCCGCTCGTCGAGCACGCTCATCGGATCGCGCGTCTCCTCGAGGAAGAGGATCGCATCGCGCGTATCGACTTCGTACGGCGTGCCGATCGTCTGCTGGACTAACGACAGATTGCCGCCGATCAGGCGGCCCGTCGCGCGCCCGGGCCGCAGCACGCGCGCCATGCCCTTGCCCAGCTTCGTCGGCGGTTTCGGGATCATGAGCGCGTTGAGCAGCGAGGCCATCGTCGGGTCGCGCGCGCTCGGAATCAGATCGTCCACCGTGGGCCCGTGAAAAACGCGCAGGCCTGCTCGGCGCATGAGCCAGAGATGCAGCGCCGTGATGTCCGAGTAGCCGACGAACGGTTTCGGGTTGCGGCGGAAAATTTCCGGCTCGAGATAGGGCAGCATGCGCACCGCGCCATAGCCGCCGGTACCGCCGACCACGGCTTTGACCTTCGGATCCAGCCACACGCCCATGAAATTCTCGGCGCGCCGCTCGTCTTCCGAGCGCTTGAAGCGCCGGCCTTTCGAGATCTCGGGGTCGAGCACGACGGTGAAGCCGACGTGCTCCAACGCCTTCACGCCGCGCACGAGCCAACCCGGACGCGGCGCGTACGACGGCGCGACGACTCCGATTGCATCGCCTTTGACGAGCGCGGGCGGCTTGATGAGGGGCGCTGGTTTGTCGCCACCGTCAGAAATCATGGGGTGACCGATGAGTCGAACGAGGTCTGCGGCCGCGCACGGGCCTATAGCCAATGCTACACCGCTCGATGGGCGCGTCGCCAGACGAAAATGCCCTTGCAAATTGGTGGACGCACGCTCTGGCGAATGTGTGAAACCGCGATGAATAATGCTTCAGCGAATCGGCCCCGTCGTGCGTCGTTAGCTTGTCGCCTCCCTTGCACGTCTCGACCTGCCGCTGGTCGAGTCGGGCGCTCTACTCATCTCCGGCGGTACACCTCTGTGATGAATCGAAAACTTCTTCCCGCCCTGGCACTGGCGGCCGCATCCGCGGCTGCCTGCGCCCACAAACCTAGTCAGCAGGCGCCTGAGCCCGTACGGCAGCCCGCAACAGCAATGAACTCGGACCAGCGCCCGGCGTGCGGAGCCGGTGGTGGTGGCGGAGGAGCTGGCCGTGGTGCACCCGGTGCAGGGGCACCCGCCGGCGCAGCGGCCGCAGCGGCACGAGACACCGGCGCCGAGCGTCAGGTTGCGACGGGCGCCCCGCGTCCGCGACCGTACGATCGCGTCATCACGCGCGCCGCGAAGACTTATCGCGGCATGTTCATCGTCCACGTCCAGTGCGACCGTCTCTACTTCGAGATCCCGCAGAAACAGCTCGGCGTCGACATGCTGCTCGTCGGCCGGTCCGATCGCGCGGCTGCAGCACAGCCCGATCAGCCGCGAGGCGGCTTTGGCGAGTACGGGGGCGATGAGTTCGGCGAACGCACGCTCATCTGGCAGCGCGATGGCGATCGCATCATTCTCCGCTCGCCGACCTTCTCGATTACGGCCGACTCGTCGCTCGCGGTCTACCGGTCGGTCGAGGCGTCCAACTATGCGCCGATCGTCGCGATCTTCAACGTGGAGGCGTACGGCCCTGACAGCGCGGCCGTCATCGACGTGACGCGTCTCTACACGAGCGAAGTGCCGGAGTTCGCGGCGATTCGGGGCCGGATCGACGAGCGGCGCTCGTACATCGAGAGTGCGGCCGCGTTCCCGGAGAACGTCGAGATTCAGGCAGCGCAGACCGGCATTCCGGCGCCGGAAGGCGGGCGCTTCGGTGCTCCGCAGCCGGCGCAGCCGCAGGCCAATGCAGAAGCGATCAGCGTGCTTGCGCACTGGAGCCTTGTGCGCCTGCCCGATCATCCGATGATGCCGCGTCGGTTCGACGAGCGCGTCGGGTACTTCTCCATCAATCAGGTCGATTTCGGTCTCGAGCAGCGTGCGGCTCGGCGTCAATACATCTCGCGGTATCGTCTCGAGTGCTCGGATCAGCGGGTTGGCAATCTCTGCATTCCGAAAAAACAAATCGTGTATTACGTCGATCCCGGGACCCCCGATGAGTGGAAGCCATGGATTCGGAAAGCGATCACGGATTGGCAGGTTGCATTCGAGGCGGCTGGCTTCAAGGACGCGATCATCGCCAAGGATCCGCCGGCCAACGACACGACGTGGTCGCCGGAAGACATCAGACATACGATGATACGATGGCTGCCGTCTACAATCGAAAACGCGGTTGGCCCGCACGTCAGCGATCCGCGCACGGGAGAAATCCTCAATGGATCGGTGCGCATCTTCCAGAACGTGCTCAACCTGCAGCGGGACTGGTATTTCACCCAGGCCTCGCAGCTCGATCCGCGCGCACGGTCGTTCCCGATGCCCGACTCGCTCATGGGCCGGCTGCTCGAGTTCGTCGTCGCCCACGAAATCGGCCACACGCTGGGCCTCCGGCACGATCAGTTAGGCAGCTCGACGTATCCGGCCGACAGCGTCCGCAGCGCGACGTGGGTCCACAAGATGGGCCACAGCCCGAGCATCATGGACTACTCGCGGTTCAACTACGTGGCCCAACCGGAAGACCACATCGCGCTCGAGGACATCGTCCCGCGGATCGGTCCCTACGACAAGTTCGCGATCATGTGGGGCGACACGCCGATCCCCGACGCCAAGACGCCCGACGAGGAGCGCCCAACGCTGGACAAGTGGGCCATGGAGCAGGACTCGGTTCCCTGGTACCGGTTCTCGGAGAGCAATGACTTCGGCGACTTCGGCACACTCACCGAAGCCGTGGGCGACGCCGATCCGGTGTGGTCCACCACGTACGGATTCAAGAACATCGCCCGTGTGATGGGATACATCGCCGGCGCCACCACGAAGCCGGGCGAGGACAACAGCGACATGAAGGAGATTTACGATCGCACGGTCGGCCAATGGGCGACCGAGGCGACGCACGTCGTGACCGTCATCGCCGGCGCGGAGGTGCAGTACAAGTCGGGCAGCCAACCGGGTCCCGTCTACAAGCCGCTGGCGCGAGCCCGTGAAGTGGCAGCGATGAAATTCCTCAACGACAACGTGTTCCGCACCCCGTCGTATCTCATCAGTCCCGAGCTCAGCCGTCGGATCGAGGCGGAGGGCATGATCAATCGCATCGTGGCCGCGCAATCCCGCGTGCTGGCGTCGGTCCTCAACGACAACCGCATGAACCGGTTGATCGAAGAGGAGGCGGTTGCCACCGATAAGAGTACGGTGTACCCGCTCCCGAACATGCTGAGCGATCTGCAGAACGGCATCTGGTCGGAGCTGTCGTCGGGGCGCGTCTCGATCGACGCGTATCGACGCGAGTTGCAGATGGTGTATCTGACGCAGCTGAACAGCAAATTGAATCCGCCGGAGGAGTCGTCGCGGCCGGCCGCGCCGCCGCGCAATCCGTTTGGCCGTCGGAACATTCCGCTCTCGGAGGACGTGAAGTCGGAGCTGCGCGGCGAGCTGCTTGCGCTGCGCGCGGACATCCGTCGTGCGATTCCGAACGCAGCCAACGAAGAGACGCGCTTCCATCTCGAAGCCGCCGACCACCGCATCGGCGATATCCTGGAGCCGAAGAAGTAGTCACAAAACTGCAGCAGCTTCACAGCATCACAGAACCGAACTGGGGATGACGGAACCGATCGTTCTGCGTCGAAAAAAAGTGCGCTGCCTAACGGCCAAGTAAAGTGCGTTGTCGTTCGCGACGACAAATACTTGCTTCACGGGCGACCGCGCTTTCCCTCGACGCAGAACGATCGTTTCGTCATCCCTGTTGCTTCAAAGGCGGACAGGGCGCGGACACATCGGACAACGCGCGGATCGCTCGGCTGTACGAGACCAACTCCGTCGCGGGAATCCTTCGAGCGGCGTGTTCTTTCACAACAGTCCGTTCTTTGTCCGATGTGTCGGCGCCGTGTCCGCCTTTAACAGTCCGTGTTTTGTCCGCCCTGTCCGCCTGTCGGCCTGTATTCCTGTCGCGATTCACTAGATTCCACTCCATGCCCGACCCCGCGGACTCGACCTACTTCCGAAAGGGTTTCGGCCTCAAAGCCGAGGTCGCAGCAACACTCGACTCGGACTACTCCGGTCGGCTCGTGGACCTCCTACGCGAGCGCGAGTTCGTGCTCACCGCCGGCGACACCACCGTGCATCTGGCGCGCGAATTCGGCTTCTGCTACGGCGTCGAACGCGCGGTGGAGTACGCGTATCAAACGCGCGCCAAATTCCCCGACCATCGCGTCGTCCTGGTGGGCGAGATCATCCACAACCCGCACGTCAACGCGAAGCTGCGGGCAATGGGCGTCGAAATCCTGCTGCCGGAGCCGGGCGGCGCCGGGTTCGACTACTCGCGCGTCACGCCGGACGACGTCGTGATCATTCCGGCGTTCGGCGTCACGATGCGGGACTTCGCGACGCTGCGCGACATCGGCTGCGTCGTGGTCGACACCACCTGCGGCTCGGTGCTCAACGTGTGGAAGCGCGTCGAGACCTACGCACGCGATGGATTCACGGCCGTGATTCACGGCAAGCACTATCACGAGGAGACGCGCGCCACGGCGTCGCAGGTGCGGCGGCACGAGGGCGGCGCCTTTCTCATCGTGCGCGACATGGCGGAGGCGCGTCAGGTGTGCGACTACATCGAGGGCCGCGCCGCTCGCGACGGGTTCCTGGCGCGGTTCGCGCACGCGGCGTCTCCGGGGTTCGATCCGGACGTGCACCTCTCGCGCATCGGCGTGGCCAACCAGACCACGATGCTGGCCGGCGACTCGCTGGCCATCGCCGCTGCGTTAGGCGACGCGCTCGAGCGCGCGCACGGCGCGGCCTACCGCGCGACCAACTTCCGATCATTCGACACGATCTGCAGCGCGACGCAGGACCGCCAGGACGCGGTTGCGGCGCTGCTCGAGCAGCCGTTGGACGCAATGGTCGTCGTCGGCGGATACAACTCGAGCAACACCCTGTCGCTGGCGGCGCTCTACGCGCCGCGCGTGCCGACGTATCACGTGGAAGATGCGACGTGTCTGGACGCCGCATCGGGCACGATCCGGCACCGCCCCATCGGTGCCGGCCGCGACGTCGAGACGAGCGACTGGCTGGCGATGTCGGGCGCGGTGCACGTGGGCATCACTGCCGGCGCGAGCACGCCGAACAACAAAATCGGCGACGCGGTCGCGCGCATCTTCGCCACGCGCGGCGTCGATCCGCGCGGCATCGCGTGACCACCGCCACCGTCCCGTCCAGCGATTTCGGTTTCGCCGAGCTCAAGGCGGGCGCGACGCGCGTGGTCGTCGTGCCCGCGCTCGGCGGCAAGATCGTGTCGCTCGAGATCGGCGGCCGCGAGTGGTTGTGGCGGAGCCGGGCGCGCGCGGCGCGTCCAGCCGACGGCGCGTCGTACCAGTCGGTGGGCGACACCGGCGGGATCGACGAATGCTTCCCGACCGTGGCGCCGTGCGTGCTGCCGTCGGCGGTCGCGCGCTACGGCGGACTCGCGCTCCCCGATCATGGCGAGCTGTGGTCGCAGCCGAGCACGTTCGCGCTCGAGACGCGCGACGATGGGATGTACGCCTCGTGCGCGTGGGAGGGACGGCGCATGGCGTACCGGTTCGTGCGCGGGATCAGCGTGCGCGCGTCGGCGCCGGTGGAGCTGCGGTACCAACTGACCAACGACGGGCGGGTGTCTCTCCCGTTCGTGTGGTCGTCGCGCGCGGTGTTTCCGTTAGACAAGGACACGCGCATCGTGATCGCCGATGGC
>DAHUXU010000202.1 GCA_027307005.1 Gemmatimonadota bacterium | reverse complement strand
GGAAACGGATCGCTATTGGAACGCGATCGTCGGCAACGGTGGTGAGGAAAGCGCGTGCGGCTGGTGCAAAGACAGATGGGGATTGTCCTGGCAGATCACGCCGATCGCACTGACGAAAGCGATCGCCGATCCCGATCCGGCTGCCGCCAAGCGCGCGTTCGACGCGATGATGCAGATGAAGAAGATCGACATCGCGGCAATCGACGCGGCACGTGGCGGTTGAGGCTCCATCCTCGATGCGTGCACGGGGTACGAGTCCTGACTAACCCGAATTACGCGTTGAAACCGGCGACATTCCGCGCCGTACGGCCTCGGTACCAGGTGACCGCGGCGTTTGTCTCGGCCGTTTTCATTGCTAACGAGCTCCGGAGACTTTCTGTTCAACGACCTCATCCACGATCTGCGCCACGGGCTGCGCCAACTCGCCGCGAGCCCGGCATTCACCGCCACCACCATCTTCACGCTCGCGCTCGGCGTCGGCGCGGCTACGGCGATGTTCGGCATCGAGCGGACGCTCAGCGCCGTGAACCTCGACGTGGCGAACCCGCCGACCCTCGTCCACGTGGGGCAGGGGCTCGCCGCCGACTGTGCGGCATGCGGAACGCTCGCCAGTGGCAACTTCGTTGGTCTGCGCGAGTCATCGTGCACGTTGACCGACTTTGCCTTCGTCACACCATGGAAAGCCGTCCTCCGCGGCGACGAGCGCGCCGAGGTGCTGGCCGGCGCCCGCGTCACGCCGGGGTTCTTCAGCACACTGGGCGTGCATGCCCTCCTCGGCCGCACGATCAGCGCCGACGACAGCGCGGAAAGCCACACCAACGTCATTGCGTTAGGCGAGTCGTTCTGGAAGGCGCGGCTCGGCGGCGACAGCTCGATTGTCGGCCGCACGCTCGTGATCGATGGCGTCCCGCGCCTCGTGGTCGGCATCATTCCGCAACGTGCCGCGCTGCCCGAAGGCACGGCGGTGTGGGCGCCGCTCGTCTTCGACGCTGCCGCGACAGCCAATCACGCTGCCGCCGGCGGCGGCAATGCATTCGCGCGGCTCCGCGCGGGAGCGTCGATCGCCGGCGCGCGCGCGGAGGTCGCCACGATCGGCGCACGCCTCGAGGCTCGCTATCCAACCGAATTGCGCGGCACATCCTTCGGCGCTCAGACGTTCGCCGATTGGGAAACGCCGACGCACGATGACGACATCCCGCTTTTCGTCGCCGTCGGCATGGTGCTCGCCGTCGCGTGCGTCAACCTCGCCGGGCTGCTGCTGGCCCGCCTCACGATGCGGAACAAGGAGATCGCCGTTCGCGCCGCGTTGGGCGCAAGTCGTTCGCGCATCGTTCGTCAGTTACTAACGGAAACCGTGTTGGTCACGCTGATCGGCGGCTTGGCCGGCGCGGGCGTTGCCGCGATCGGCATCCGCCTCGTCCGCGATGACATGCCGTCGTTTGTCGCCGATGCCATTCCGCGCTGGCGCGGCCTGCATCTCGATCTCAACGCGCTCGCCGTCGCACTCATTACGAGCGTACTCACGGGCCTCGTCATCGGCTTGTGGCCGGCGCTTCGATTCACACGCGCTGCGCTCGTCGACGACTTGAAGGCCGGCGCACGAGGCTCATCGGCAGGCAGCAGCACGTCGCGCGTGCGCCGGGCTCTGGTCGTCGTCGAGATTGCCTTCGCGGTTGTACTGCTCGGCGCTGCGGGCCTACTCGCACGCAGCGTGCAGCATCAGCAGATGGTGCGCGACGGATTTCGCTCGGACCATGCGCTCACGTTGCGCGTCACGGCGCCGACGAGCGTCGGGTCCGCTGCCGGTCGCGCGCCGGACGATGCGCGCTATTGGACGCGCCTGGCCCAACGGCTCAGTGCGGTGCCCTCCGTCGTCCAGACGACTGCCGCCCTCGGCTTGCCATACAGCAATGCCGCACCGGCCGAGGCGTTCGCCATTGAAGGGAATGCGCCATCCGCGCCGGGACATGAGACGACGGCGCGCGTGATCGCGGCGGACGCCGACTACTTCACGACACTCGCCGTTCCGATTCGTGCGGGGCGAGCGTTCGACGCGAGCGATCGCTCCGATGCGCCGCGCGTCGCCATCATCGACGACCGCATCGCGCGCATCGTGTTCGGGAACGCCGATCCGATCGGACGCGCGGTCGTCATCGACAAGGCCTCGTGGCGCATCATCGGAATAGCGGCCGAAACGCGTCCCACCGCGCGGCGCCCGATCGGCGCCACGTCGTTAGGCGAGATCTACGTGCCTCTCGCGCAGCGGCCATCCAGCACCGTGCAGTTCGTCTTGCGTACGCAGGGGGATCCGTTGCAAGCGGCGCGCGAGGCGGCGCGGGTGGTCCACGACTTCGATCGCGATCTTGCGGTGACCAACGTCCAGACGTTCGCCGCACTGATCGAGGACGCGACTGCTCCGTACCGCGTATTGACCGGCTCGATGATGAGCTTCGCGGTCGCGGCGGCGGCGATCGCGATCATTGGACTCTATGGCATCGTGAGCTTCCTGGTCGCGCAACGGATGAGGGAATTTGGAATTCGCCGAGCGCTCGGCGCTCGAGCGCCGGCGTTGTTCCGTCTCGTGTTCGGCGAGAGCAGCATCCTCGCGGCGATCGGAATCGGGTTTGGGCTCATCGGCGCGCTCGGGGCGGGGAAGGTCATGCGCGTCGTGCTGGTGAATGTGTCGCCCTGGGATCCGATCACGCTCGGCGCCGTGGTGGCAGCCATGTTCGTCGTTGCAATATTGTCGGCGTACGGGCCGGCACGGCGCGCCGCCCGCGCCGACCCGATGGCTGCGCTGCGGAGCGAGTAGCGACTTCTGCCTCACGCGTCGACATTCGATGCGTCGGCAGGAACTCAACTCATGCGTTAGGCGGCAAGGCAACGGGATGCGACCCCTCGGGAGTCTCGCGGGCACGAAGGGGAGCGCACACCGTGGGGCGCGTCGATTGAACAACACGCTGATCGTGGGACAGATCGCGCTCTCGTTCGTGCTGCTCGTGTCCGCCGGGCTGGTGCTGAAGAGCTTCCAGAAGCTTCTCCGGACCGACCTCGGATTCGATCCTCAACGCGTGACATCGATGACGATGGCACTGCCGCCGCAGCGCTACGGCATGGCGGACAAGACGCAGAACGTCGTGTTCACGTCGGCGTTAGTCGAACGCATTCGTTCGGTCCCCGGCGTGACCGCCGCGGCCGCAATGTTTCCGGCGATTTATGCGAACGATGTGAATACGGACGGATATCTTGTGGAGGGCCAAGCGCCGGCCGCCGAGTCGAGCGCCGCGACGCAGACCGTTCAGATTTCCGCCACGCCCGGGTTAATCGCGACGCTCGGGATGCATCTGTTGTACGGCCGGGACTTCACGTCCGCCGACCAGAAGAGTTCGGTGCCGGTCGTCATCGTGGACGAGGAGCTGGCGCATCGCTACTGGAAGGGTGGAGAAGCGATCGGCAAACGGATTCGCATGAGCGGGGATACGACATGGCGCACGATCGTCGGCGAGGTCGAGAGCATTCGCGACGAAAACGTGGCGACGCCGGCGCGCCCGCACACCTTCTTCCCATACGCGCAGAATCCGGGAAGTCGCCCGACGCTCGCCGTGCGAACGGCAGGCCCGACGTCCGCGGGCACGGTGGCCGCGATCCGAAGGACGATCGCCGAGCTCGACGCGAGCATCGCGCTGGACAACGTGGGGCCCTTGTCCAACGCGATCAGCCGGTCACTCGAGGACCGACGCCTAACGGAGTTGCTACTCGCCGGATTCGCCGCGGCGGCATTGGCGCTGGCGGTGATCGGTCTCTATGGCGTGATGGCGCTGTACGTCGCGGGCCGGCAGCGCGAGTTCGGTGTCCGTGCGGCGATCGGCGCCGCGCCGGGTCGTCTCGTCGCGCTCGTGTTGCGTGAAGGAGCGACGCTGGCCGTGGTGGGGCTCTTGATCGGCGGGACCGCGGCGATGCTGGCCACGCGGTGGAAGCGATCGCTCCTGTACGATGTCAGCCCCAACGACCCGATCGTGTTCGCGGTGCTCGCGGCGACGCTGCTCGCGGTTGCCGTCGCGGCGTGCGGCGTTCCAGCGGCGCGCGCTGCGCGGAGTGATCCGTCGAGGACGTTGCGCGCCGAGTGATTCGCCCTCGGTGCTGATGTCTCTCAGCACGATCGTCGTCGCGCTCAACGCGCAGCTCTTGCGACGAGTGAAGGTATAAATGTCGAGACCCAAGTCACGCCGACTGTTGTTGGGCGTGAGAAGAGGATCGAAATGCTCAGGCACGGCGCGCGTCAAGCATAGCGCTTCCAAACCATCTCCGGCACGAACGACAGCAGAGCCAGAATCAATGTCGCATTCACCGCGTTGCCCGCTAGGCGCGGCCCAACGTTGGTCACGCCTGACGCCACCAGTCCCTGGAAGATGGCGCCGAGCAGCAACACCGGGCCCGAGATGTAGCAATGCACACGACGGCAACGCCACGCGTTGAGCAGGCAGCCGCCCGCCATCCAGACGAATGCGGCGGCCCAAACGCCAGCCACAGCTCGAAATGAAAGGTGCAGAAGACCAGCGACGATTCCGATGGCGATTGGCAGCCCCCACCACAGAACGATGGTCAAAGGACGACGGGCCAAGTCTTTCCCCGCGCATGTCGTGACCGCGTCAATCGTGTTCGGCATGGTGTGAGCTCGACGGTAAGGCGGTGAACCGGAAAGCGATCGAGCACCCGCCCGGTTCCGAGTGACGATCGACGCGCGCATTCATTTGCGCACAACGCCTACAGGCATGAATTGGAAGTGGCGTTTGAAAATTCAGCTCGGCCTCTGCCGCAACCGCACCGATTCGCAAGGGCCGTCTCCTCTCCCCTCTGATTCTAAACTCTGTAGCGTGGTATACGAGTCAATGGCTGACGGGCCGGCAGCGCGAGCTCGGCGGGCGTGCGGCGTTAGTCCATGTGCAGTGCGGCGGCCGCATCGATGCGGAGCGCCCGCCACGTAGGAATGGCACTCGCGAGCGCCGTGACGAGCAGCAATCCCGAGGCCGACGCCACGAGCGTGGCCGGATCCATCGCCGA
>DAHUXU010000680.1 GCA_027307005.1 Gemmatimonadota bacterium | reverse complement strand
GGCGACGGCGCATGCGAAGCCGCGATCAAAGAGGAAACGAAAGCCACGATCCGGGTGCTGCCCGACGAAGAGTTTCGTTCGCCGGAAGCGCCTCCCACGTGTCTCAAGTGCGGCCGTCCCTCCACCGGCGAGGCGCTGTGGGCGAGAGCGTATTGACCGCCGGCTTTGCTCCAGCCGACGGCGCGCTGGCGTGCGAGGGCGTGTCGCTCGAGACCATCGCGCACGAGGTGGGCACCCCGGTGTTCATCTACAGCGCCGGCGCCATCCGCGATGCGTACACGAGGCTCGATCGCGTGCTCGCGCCGGTGCCGCACCGGCTGCACTACAGCGTGAAGGCCAACTCGAGCCTCGCCGTGCTGGCGCTGGTGCACTCGTTAGGCGCGGGGGTCGACATCGTCTCCGGCGGCGAGCTGCACCGCGCGCGCCTCGCCGGCCTCACGGGACCGGACATCGTCTTCAGCGGTGTCGGCAAGACGGAGCGGGAGCTTCGCGAGGCGCTCGCTGCCGGCATTCTGCTCTTCAACGTCGAGTCGGAAGGCGAGCTGCGGCTGCTCGATCGCGTCGCCGGCGACATGCGCCTCACGGCGCCCGTCGCGCTCCGTGTGAATCCCGAAGTCTCCGTCGATACGCCGCACCATTACACGCGTACCGGCGAGCGGGGCGACAAGTTCGGCGTGCCCTATGGTGATGCGCTCGCCGTCGGGCGTCTCGCGTTCACGCTGCCGCATACCCGGCTGCTCGGCCTCGACATGCACATCGGGTCGCAGGTCTCGAGCGTCGATCCGTATCGCGATGGCATGCTGCGGCTGCTCGAGCTGGTCGACGACCTGCGCGCGGCGGGCGCGCCCGACTTGCGCTATCTCGACATCGGCGGCGGCCTGGCGGTGACGTACGACGCCGAGGACCCGATCGATCTCGACGCGTACGCGGCGACGGTCTTGCCTAACGCGGCGGCGTCGGCGCTCAAGCTCCTCGTCGAGCCGGGGCGCTATCTGGTAGGCAATGCGGGCGTGCTGCTGACGCGTGTGTTGTACCGCAAGGAAGGCGGCGGACGCGAGTTCGTGATCACCGACGCGGGCATGAACGACCTGCTGCGGCCGTCGCACTACAACGCCTACCACCGCATCGATTCCGTGCGGCCGCGGGGCGGACGCACGCGCGCCGACATCGTCGGGCCCGTGTGCGAGAGCGGCGACTTCGTTGCGTTAGGCAGGGAAGTGGACGACGTGCGGCCGGGCGACCTCCTGGCCATCCGGTCGGCGGGCGCGTACGGGTTCGCGATGTCGTCCAATTACAACTCCCGTCCGCGTGCCGCCGAAGTGATGGTGGATGGCGACCGGTTCGCGGTGATTACGGCCCGGGAACAGTACGAAGATCTGGTTCGGCGCGAGACGGTCCACCCGACGTGGAGGACAGCGTGATGCTCGTGGGCGTGCTGGCGGATACACACGATCGCCTGCCGGCGATCGCCGAGTTTACCAAGCGGTTCCGCGAGGCCGGCGTGGGCCTCCTGCTCCACGCCGGGGACTTCTGCGCATCGTGGTCGCTGCGCCCCATCATCGCCGCCAACCTCGCGTTGGCGGGCGTGTACGGCCGCAACGACGGCGACCGCGAAGGCCTGCGCGCCGAGGCGGCCAAGGGCATGGGCACCGAGATCTACGAGGGGCCGCACAGCGTCGAGGTGAACGGCGCGCGCATCTTGCTCGTGCACGACATCGGCGACGTGAGCGACCGGTCGGTGAGCGGACATTCCGTGGTGATCCACGGGTACACGCACAAGTGCCGCCGCGAGGTGACCGGGGACACGCTGCTGCTCAACCCGGGCGAAGCGTGCGGGTGGCTGTACGGTACGCCCGGCGCCGCGCTTCTCGACCTGGACACCAAAGAGGTCACGTTCATCACGCTCGAGGGCGAGCAGTGGCGGTGGTGACCGCTTCCGTTAGGCCATGACGCAGCCCGGCGCATCGCGCATTCTCGTTCTCGATTACGGGTCGCAGTTCACGCAGCTCATTGCGCGGCGCATTCGCGAAGCGCGCGTCTACTGCGAGATCCATCCGCCGACGCGCACGATCGACTGGATCCGGGATTGGCATCCGACCGGCATCATCCTGAGCGGCGGGCCGGCCTCGGTGTACGGCGAGGACGTGCCGACCGCCGATCCCGCGCTCCTCGAGATCGCGCCGGTCCTCGGTATCTGCTACGGGATGATGCTGATCGCCCAACTGGAGGGCGGCAGCGTGTCGCGGGCCGGCCGGCGAGACTACGGTCGAGCCGAGCTCGAGATTCTCGAGGCCGAGGGCGTGTTCGCGGGATTCACGCGCGGCGAGGAGATCACGGTGTGGGCGAGCCACGGCGACTACGTGGAAACGCCGCCGCCTGGTTTCAAAGTGATCGCGCGCAGCGCCAACGCACCGATTGCCGGTATTCGTCACGCGTCGCGTCCGATCTCGGGTGTGTTGTTCCACCCCGAGGTGCAGCACACGCCGCGCGGCGGCGAGATCATCGCGAACGTCCTCTTCAACGTCTGCAAGGCCGAGCCGGGTTGGACGACCGGCGCGTTCATCGAGGAAGAAGTGGCGCGGATCCGCGAGCGCGTCGGTTCGGCGCGGGCGATCTGCGGGCTCTCGGGCGGCGTCGATTCGTCGGTGGCGGCGGCGCTCGTCCACCGCGCGATCGGCGACCGGCTGACGTGCATCTTCGTCGATCACGGTCTGTTGCGCCTGCACGAGCGGGAGCAGGTGGAGCGGACGTTCCGTGCGAACCTGGGGATCGACCTGGTGACGGTGGACGCCGCCGACCGATTCCTAACGGAGCTCGCGGGGGTCGAAGACCCGGAGGAGAAGCGGCGCCGCATCGGGCACACGTTCATCGACGTGTTCGAGGACGCCGCGGCGCAGGTGGGCACCGGCGTCGAGTTCCTGGTGCAGGGCACGCTCTACCCCGATGTGATCGAATCGATCTCGCCGCGCGGTGGTCCGTCGGTCACGATCAAGACGCACCACAACGTGGGCGGCCTCAAGCCGGGCATGTCGTTCAAGCTCATCGAACCGCTGCGCGAGCTGTTCAAGGATGAGGTGCGTCAGGTGGGCAGAGAGTTAGGCCTGCCGGAAGAGATGGTCGGGCGGCACCCCTTCCCTGGACCGGGGCTCGCCATCCGCATTCTGAGCGACGTCACGCGCGACAAGCTCGAGGTGCTCCGTAAGGCAGACGCGATCTACCTCGAGGGCATTCGCGAAGCCGGACTCTACGACGACATCTGGCAGGCGTTCGCCGTGCTGCTGCCGGTGCGCAGCGTCGGCGTGATGGGCGACGCGCGTACGTACGACAACGTCGTCGCTCTCCGCGCCGTGACGAGCTCCGATGGTATGACGGCCGACTGGTTCCCGTTCCCGCCGGACGTGCTGGCCAACATCTCGAGCCGCATCATCAATGAGGTGGATGGCGTGAATCGCGTGGTGTACGACGTGAGCTCGAAACCGCCGGCGACGATCGAATGGGAATGAGCGGGCGGGGAAGCCCTAACGCGGGATCCACCCGTGTTTTTTTGGTGAAAGAGAACGGCCTGTGGTTCTCTCGCAGCATGCGCCATCCGCTGCAGCCGAGCGGTCGGTGCGGTGTCCGGTGTGCACGTGCTGTGTCCGTGCCTTCATGAGCGTAACCGCCGGCGACGCGTCAATGATGCTCGGATCGATGCGGTAGGCCGGGGAAGCGCGCGCCGGCGCGCCCTTGCACTCACGGAATGAAATAGTGGATGCCTATCGGCCGAGCACGATGTGGGTGGCGTGCTCCGTCGCCTGATGTTCGGTGACGCGGTAGCCGAGCGCCGGCAGGTCGATCCCGGAGAACATCGTTTCGCCCCGTCCAAGCATGACCGGCGAGAACGCGAAATGCAGTTCGTCGACGAGTCCGGCGCGAAGATATTGGCGCACCGTTTCGACGCCGCCGCCGATCTTCACGTCGCGCCCATTGGCGGCGCGCGTTGCTTGTTCCAGGGCTGCCTCGATTCCGTTAGTCACGAAGAAGAAGGTGGTGCCGCCTTCCATCGCGATCGGATCCCGCGGATAGTGTGTCAGCACAAAGGTCGGCGCGTGGTAGGGCGGATTCTCACCCCACCAGCCCTTCCAGTTCTCGTCCGGCCAGGGTCCGCGCACCGGGCCGAACATGTTGCGGCCAAGGATGAAGGCGCCGAACCCATCCATCGAACGGCGCGCATAGTCATCATCGACCCCGCCGGCGCCACCGCTCCTGCCGAACATTTCCTGGAAGAAGCGCGTGCGGACGAGCCACGGATGCAGGTTCTGCCCACCCTTGCCGAGCGGAGTTTCAAGGCTCTGCTCCGGTCCTGCGCCGAAACCGTCGAGAGAAACGGAAAAGCCCGCAACGCGCACTCTCGTCATGACGCCTCCGAATGATTGTGCATTGCCATCGCTTGCTGCGCACTCGAATATGTAGTGTCCTTCGTTCGGCGCGGTTCGGCCGAACAGGGAATCGTCGACATCATCAATGGCGCGCGCATCGGAACGCATCGTTGGACAATCCGGAGCGCGCCCAGGGCTAACGGAGCGTGACCATGGCATCGTTCAACGTGGGCGATCACGTC
>DAHUXU010000199.1 GCA_027307005.1 Gemmatimonadota bacterium | reverse complement strand
TTGGCCGCGGCCGCGGCGCACGCCGGTGACATTCATCTTCTCGTCACGGACGTCGTGATGCCGGGCTGGAACGGCCGCGAGCTGGCCGATAGACTGTCCGACTCGCGGCCGGGCATCCACGTGCTCTATCTGTCGGGCTATGCCGACGATGCGCTCCTCCGCCGCGGCGTGACCGCGCGCCACACGTGGCTCCTCCAGAAGCCGTTCGACACGGCCGCCCTGCTCGGCAAGATCCAGGAAGCGCTCGGCACGTCGTCGGCTGCCCGCTGACGCGCGGTCAGTCGGCGCGCTCGATGACTAACGGACCGTTGGTCGTCACCGCGCGGACCGTCGGACCGCCCGAACCCAGGTCGGTCTCGAGGTGGCGCAGGATCTGTCCTTGAACCGTGATCGGGATTCCGATCGACATCGGTCCGTTCGATGTCCCGGTCTCGAGATGCGCCGAGTACGGCTCGGGAATGCTGATCGTCGCCGGACCGTTGGTCGTTTCCGCATCGAGTCCCCGCCCAACCCACGTCGTGCCGGTGAGACGCACCGAGAGGGGCCCATTCGTCGTGCGGCCGTGCACGTCGCCGCCCGCGTCGTCGATGTCCATCGGTCCGTTCACTGCGCTCAGCTCGATCTTGCCGTGCACCGACTGGATCGCCACCGGTCCGTTCGTCGCGGTGATGGAGAGGTCGGAGGCGCGCGGCACCAGCACGTCGAACGACACCGACCAGGACGCGCCATCGTGCGTGCGCGGTCCCTCGGCGTGGATGTGGCCGTTCGACATGTCGATCGAGATCTGCTTGGCCATCGCCTGCGCCTCCTCGTCGCTGCGCGCATGCGTCTCGATGTGCGCGATGACGTCGATGCTGTCGCGATCCCAACCGGCCACGCGCGCCCCGCCGTTCTCTCCGCCATCCACGGTGATCGTCCCGCTGGTTGTACGCGCGCCCATCGTGCGCTCCTCGCAATGGCGCGGGCGGTCCGTGTCCGCCTCGCGGCAGCGCTCGAGCCAGTTGCGCTCGCGGTGCTGGGCATGGGCAACGGGCGCCGCCCACACGAACGCGATCAGCGCAGCAACAGCAGACAGGCAGCGACGCATGCGAGCCTCCGGATTGGCACCGTTGAAATGTCCGGCGCTGGGCCGGCCATCGAAGTTCGACAGCGCCAATCCGGAATTGGTTTGTGCCCTCAGTCGGCCGCGATTGCCGCGGTTGGGGCCGCGTCGCGAATACGCTGCGCGTGGTGCCGGCCGTACCAGAAATAGATCACGAGACCCACCACCAGCCAGATCACCAGCCGCGCCCACGTCTCGAGCGGCAATCCGATCATCTGTGCAAAACAGATCAGCGCGCCGAGTATCGGAACCCACGGCATGCCCGGCGTCTTGAACGGCCGGTGCAGATGCGGTTCGCGACGCCGCAGCACCAACACGCCCATGCACACCATCACGACCGCCAGCAGCGTGCCCAGCGCCGTGAGCTGCGTGAGCACCGCGATGGGGAACAGGCCGGCGACGAGCGCGACCACGACGCCGGTGATGGCGGTGGTGACGTACGGCGTGCGGAAGCGCGGATGGATCTTGCCTAACAGCGGCGGCAGGAGCCCGTCGCGGCTCATCGAATAGAAGATGCGCGGCTGCCCGAGCAGCATCACCAGCATCGTGCTGGTGAGCCCCATGATCGCGCCCAGCTTGACGATCGGCTTGAGCCAGCCGATACCGGTCGCATCGATGCCTAACGCAATCGGCGCCGGCACGTTGAGCTGGGTGTACTTGACGATGCCGGTGAGGACCAGCGCCACCGCCACATAGAGCACGGTGCAGATGACGAGCGAGGTCATGATCCCGATCGGCATGTCGCGCTGCGGATTCCGCGCTTCCTGCGCCGCCGTCGACACGGCGTCGAACCCGATGAACGCGAAGAAGATCACACCGGCGCCGCGCAGCACCCCGCTCCACCCGTACACGCCGAAGTGTCCTGCGTTGGGCGGAATGAACGGATGCCAGTTCGCACGGTTGATGTACGCGGCGCCGAACGCGACGAACAGGAGCAGCACGGCCACCTTGATCACCACGATCAGCGTGTTGAGTCCGGCCGATTCGCGGATCCCGATGATGAGCAGCACGGAGATCGCCAGGACGACCAGCGCCGCCGGCACATTGAAGATCCCATGCCCCGTGGCGCCGCCCGACAGCGCCACCACCGATCCCGGCGGCCCGGCCCACTGCGCGGGAATGCCCAACCCGAAGTCCTGCAGGAAGCTCTGGACGTTGCCCGCCCACCCCACGGCGATCGTCGACGCGCCCAGCGCGTACTCGAGAATGAGGTCCCAGCCGATGATCCAGGCGAAGATCTCGCCTAACGTCGCGTAGGCGTACGTGTACGCGCTGCCGGCCACCGGAATCATGCTCGCGAACTCGGCGTAGCACAGCCCCGCGAATGCGCAGCCCACGCCGGCGATGAGCATCGAGATCACGAGCGCCGGTCCGGCAAATTGCGCCGCGGCGGTTCCCGTGATCACGAAGATGCCGGCCCCGATCACCGCCCCGATGCCGAGCGTGGTGAGACTGAACGCGCCTAACGAGCGCCGGAGCGTGCCCGACTCCGCTTCCACCATCAACTCGGACAGCGGCTTCTTGGAAAGGAGACTCATCGTCGGATGACCTCGCGTGAAGGGAAGGCAGCGGATCCAGGTCGTGCCCTGCGCGAAGATGACGACACGCCGCGACTGCCCCGTCATGGCCGCGTCTGGGGCGTCAGCAGAGCGTCAGCGCCTCTGTCAGAGTTCGGTCAGAGCTCCCCTTCCCGCACCCCCGCGCACCGTACATCCTGCAATTGGTTCGTGTCGCGCTCACATCGGGCGCCGTCTGCGAGGACCCCATGCCGTTGTCGTTCGCTCGGCGACACTCCGGAGTCGACCGCCAGCCAGCCGTGTGGCGCTCGCGCGCATCGCTGCTCGTCGCGCTGCTCGGCCTCACCTTCGTTCTGGCCGCGGTGCTCGCGTACGAGGCGCACGATGCCGCGCGATCGCACCGCGTGACCGCGGAGCGCGCGCTCCGGGATTACGCGACCTTCGCCGCATGGGAGCTGCTCGCCAACGCCACCGACACGGTGGGCCCAACGCTGTCCGCGGCGTTGGCGCCCGTCACGTCGGGCGTCGCCGCGACGCCGTATGAGGCGCTTCCGGGCCCCGCAGTGCTCGCCGCTTCGGGCGGCGCCGCGCTCCGCTGCGCGAATCAGCGAGATGACGCCTCACGCTGGTACTTCCGTCTCGATTTCCGCGACGGCTCATTCGCGACCGTCGGCGCGACGCCACCCGCAGAGGAACGCTCG
>DAHUXU010000674.1 GCA_027307005.1 Gemmatimonadota bacterium | reverse complement strand
ATCCACCCACGCCGCCGATGACATACGGTTTGATCACCGGCTGCGGCCCGAAGGTATACGTGGCATTGAGCGTCACTGCGACCACACGCGCCTTCTCCGACGACGTCGCCAGGCCACCAGGGGTGGCGATGGCAGTCGTCTTCGTGCCTAACTGATGCCACACGCCTTCCACGCGGAACCCGAGCGGCACCAGAGGAAGTCCGAGATCCACGAGCGCACCCGCGTGCCAACCGCTCGCGGACGCATTGGACAGAGTGCCGAGCGGAAATGTGCCACCGCCCACGATCCCGAATCTGGCAGGACTCGATGCCAGCTGCGCCGATGCCGGCACCGCGAACGCGAGTGACGTAACGGCCGCGATCACCCTCCACACCATGCGTCTCATGCAACGCCCCCTTGAGAATGCTTGTGCATCGCGACCGTTCGTCGTCGGCCCGGTCGCACCGATGCGTCTCCAACCCTCACCGGCGAAGCCGCGTCGCGCAAGGCGCGCGCCCCGCTAGAAGCGAAGGCCGACGCTAATGGGTACCATCTGCGCGTGCTTTCCGCTGGTGTACGCGTCGTGCCACCTTGCCTCGACGAACACCGCGAAACTTGCCAACTCCACGCGAACGCCCGCGCCGGCGTTCACGCCGAACGCACTCCGAGTCACCTCGCAGGGTTCACCTGCGCAGTCGATGGAGGTCGGATCCCGAAACGATCGCACGTTGTACTGGCCGACGCCGGCGATCAGATACGGCTTGATGATCGGCAACGGAAGCAGCGTGTACGTCGCATCCACGGTGCCGGCAAGCACTCGTGGACTGTCAGTCGTGCCGAGGATGTGCTTGCTGCCCAACTGATGATACGTGCCCTCCAAACGAAAGCCGATCGGTATCACGGGCAGCTTGACCTCGAGAAACGCGCCGGCATGCCAACCGGAGTTCGCGACATCTCTGAGCGGTCCCGACGGAGACGTGGTGCCACCCACCAACCCGAATCCAAGCGGACTCGAGATCTGTCCATGCGACGCTGGCGCGATCATGATGAGGCCAACGAGCACGGCGAGCGCTGACGAAGTTGTTTTCACGTGGACGCTCCGGTTGAGTCGAGCTCGAGGTGTGATACACGAGCGGCGGTGCTCAGGTCACAAGCCGCCTGCCTCGGCGGGCAAGTTGCGCGCCTCCGCCGCATCGGCGGCTCGACGTTGTCCGTTAGACACGCGAGCGGGCGCGCGCGTCACCGGCGAGGCGGAGCCGCGCGCCGGGAAGACGCCCTCGATCTCGAATCTGGCTGTACCGCCGGCGAGCTGAAGCGTACCGACGTCTCACGCCGCCGCGTCGATGGCCGCTGCCGCCAGCGTCCGCGACACGCACACTTCTTTGCACGCCGCGCGCCGCGCACACGCCGCGCAGTCGCGCTGCAGCTTCTCCGGGTACCGGGCGCGATCATCCACGCCGTACCCCACCGCCTCGAAGAAGGTGGGCGTGAGTGTGAGCGCGAAGACCTCCTCGACGCCCCGAATCCGCGCCAGCCGCTCCACCGCCGCGACGATCGCGCGGCCGACGCCGCGCCCGTGCGCCTCCGGCGAGACGGCCACCGACGCGACCTCGCCTAACGAAGGCGAGTACTGCTTGAGCGCGCCGCAGGCAACGACGCGACCGTGGCTATCGGCGGCGACGACGAAATCATCCAGTGCCAGCGCGATTGACTCCGCGCTTCTGGGCAGCATCACCGCCTGTGCCGCGTAGCCGTTGACCAACGCCGCAATCCCCGACACATCCGCCGGGACCGCTGCCCGCACGTGATACACGTCGCTCATTGCAGCGCCGACTCGAGGATCGACAAGCCCTCCTCCAGCTCCGCCCGCGTCGCGACGAGCGGCGGCAGCAGCCGCACGGTGAACTCGCCGGCGGAACACACCAGCAATCCCGCATCGAGCGCCGCACGCACCGTGTCCGCCGCCGGCTGCATCACGTCCAGGCCCCACATGAACCCGATGCCGCGCACCGCGCGCACACGACCGGACCGCGCGGCCAGCGCCGCCAGCTCCCCGCCTAACCAGGTGCCGGTCTCGGTCACGTGCGACATCAGGTCGGGATCGGCCAACCGCTCCAGCACGTGCAGCGCCACCGACGCGACGAACGGCCCGCCGCCGAACGTCGTCCCGTGATCGCCCGGCCGAATCGCCGCCGCGATCTCCGATGTCATCAGCACGGCGCCCATCGGCAGCCCGCCGGCCAGCGGTTTGGCCAGCGTCACCAGATCCGGCACGATGCCCGCGCGTTGATACGCGAACATCCACCCCGTCCGGCCCAACCCGCATTGAATCTCGTCGCACACGAGCGCCACGCGACGCGCGCGCGTCAACGCGCGTACTTCGCGCAGATAGCCGGCGTCGAGCACGCGAACACCGCCTTCGCCCTGCACGACCTCGAGCACCAGCGCGGCCGCACTTTCGCCATCCAGCACCGTCTCGAGCGTCTTGAGATCCCGCTCCACCACCGACACGCCGCCGGCTAACGGACGGAACGGCGCGCGATACTTCGGCCGGTCGGTGGCCGCGAGCGTCGCGAAAAGCCGGCCGTGAAACGCGCCGCGCAGCGCGAGAATTTCGTGCTTCGCCGCACCGCCCACCTCGCGCGCCCAACGACGCGCAAACTTGAAGGCGCCCTCGTTCGCCTCCGCACCCGAATTGCAGAAGAACGCGCGATCGAGCGACGACAGCCGCACCAGCTCCGCCGCCAGTCGCGCCGCCGGCCGCGTGTGAAAGA
>DAHUXU010000167.1 GCA_027307005.1 Gemmatimonadota bacterium | reverse complement strand
GTCCGCCGAGGCGTGGGCCGAGATCGTGTCGAAGGCCATGCGCACGAACGCCGCGTCCGTCCACGGCTGCCACCCGTGCGGCTTGAGCGGCCGGCCGTACGTGAACGTCGCGTCCGAGTGGGGCGCCGTCGTGCTGTCGAGAAAATCCTGGAGCAGATAGCAGGCCAGGTTGAGATAGTAGCTGTCCATCTCGCCCACCACGACGTGGAGTTTCCCCTGCAGCTGCGGGCCCACCGTACTCCAGTGATTCTGGAGGTACGCGCGCAGGTCGTAGCCGTGGTCGCGCATGTACGCGGCCACCTGGTGATTCATGTGCCCGGTGCGCTTGTCCCACAAGGCGGCGGGGTAGCCGTCGGCGTCCGTGGGTCCCCACACCGCTTCCCACGCCTCGAGCTGCTCCCCGGAGCGCCCGTGCGTGCCTAACGCATCCTCGAGCTGGCTCTCCTGGCGCATCGTGATCGTCGGCATGCCGCTGGTCTCGCGCTCCGCCGGCACCTCTGAAGCGAGCCACGGACTGCGGGCGACGATGAACGCGCTCGTGTCGTCGTAGATGTTGCTCAACTGATACCGCCGGAAATCCACCGGGTCGGGATAGAGACCCCAGGCGCCGCCGAACAAGTCCGGATGATAGATCTGCAGCGCCAGCGCTTCCCACCCACCCGTGGATCCGCCGACCAGGATCCGCGCATACGGTTTGGCGATGATGCGGAATTGCTTCTCGAGATACGGGATGAGCTCCTGCACGATCGCGTCGCCGTAGGGCCCGTCGTTCACGGAATTGATGGCATACGAATCATCGTAGTACGGCGTCGGATGCTGGAACGTGATCGCAATGACGCGCGGAAAACTGTCGCTCATCCAGGCGCGCGCGAATTCGTAACCGGGCTCTCGCTCGGTGTTCATGCGCCGCCGCGCCGCGTGCTCCGCTGTTTCGGGCGTGCCGTCGGGATCGAAACCAAAGGGCGGCGACAACGTGAAGTGTCCCTGCTCGTAAATCACCGGATAGTGCTGATCGGCGTGCTCGTCGTATGCGGCCGGCAGCAGCACGGTGGCGCCCAGGTACATCGGATGGCCCCAGAAGGCGGTGAGCAGGCGGCTCTGGATTTTGACGTGCTTCACCCACTTGGTGTCGGGCGGCAGCGCAATCGGCGGCAGCGTGCGCGATAGCGTTAGGCGAACGGTCTGCGTGCGGTGCGGATCCAGATGGATGCGCTGGGGCTCGCTCACCAGATTGCCCGGCGATTCGTTCCACTTCTGGCCTTCCCACTGGTCCTGGTGCAGCCAGAGGGTGCGTCCATCGGCGCGGTGGAATTCCGTGTACACGTTGAACACCGCCTGCACCCAGTAGTCGCCGGCCGGCAGCGACGCGAGACTCCGCAGCGGATATCCCGCGGCGTTCGCATCCACGATGACCGTCTGTCCGGGCGCGAGCGCGCGCACGTCGGTGCCGAAGAACGGCGTGCTGCGAGCGAGCTCGCCGGCTTGCAAGCGCGGCTCCGGCGTGCCGTCCCTGGCCACGGCGACGTACGCGCGTCCGGTGCGCGGTCCGGTCGCCTTCGGAAAGGCGAGCTCGAAGCGCAACCCGGACGCCGATTGGGACGACACGGTGCGCGTGACGGGCTGTGCGACGATCGCGCACGCCAAGAGCAGCAGAGTCCGGTTCATGTCGATTTGTTTGTGGGCGCATCAACGAGAGTCGATCGAGCCGTCGATGTTGCGTCCGGGCTCGATGCGCCGCAAGAGCATCCTGTGCGGACGTCAGGACTGCGTGATTAATCTTGCGCGTCTCGGGCCTGCATCGTATGCTCGCGCCGAAGGCCACAGTACACATCACGGCATCCCCTCTGTGTTCCCGCGCGGCGACGCGGCGCCTCGAGTCGGCGCACGTGCCCCGTCCCGCGCTGTTCTTCGTTCGCGTTCATCCATAGTACTGCCGGGAGGAGCAATGCACACACGCTTGGTCCGATGGGCCCTGCTCGCAGCGCTCGTCACGCCAACGACGCTGTTGGCGCAACAGCGACGAATCAGGGGAACGGTGACTGACGCGGCGGACGGCCATCCGATCTCCGGCGCCGTGGTCACCTTGCGCGAAGGCCGCGGCCTCGCGCAAACCGGAGATGACGGCAAGTTCACGCTCACCGTGGATGGCGGCGCCGTTAGGCTTTTGGCGCGCGCACTCGGCTACGCGCCATCGGAGGCCCCGGTGGCGGCGACCGACACACTCGTCAACTTCACGCTCAAGAGCGATCCGCTGCAGTTGCAGGCCGTGGTCGTGACGGGGCAAGCCACGAATGTCTCGCGGCGCCTCGCCACGACGTCGACATCGCTCGTGACCGGCGATCAAGTGACGACCGTGCCGGCGGCGTCGGTGGACAAGGCGCTCCAGGGCAAGATCGCCGGCGCCAACATCCAGACCAACTCCGGCGCACCGGGCGGTGGGGCACAGATCCAGATTCGCGGCATCAACACCGTGATCGGCGCATCGGATCCGTTGATCGTCGTCGACGGCGTCATTTACAGCAACGTGTCGGTCGCGTCCGGGTTGTACACGGTGACGAGCAGCGGCAGCGCGTCGGGCACCGGTCCCGAACAGGATGACGCGGGCAACCGGCTCGCGGATCTCGATCCCGAGGACATCGCGTCGGTCGAAGTGCTCAAGAGCGCTGCCGCGTCATCGATCTACGGATCAAAGGCCGCCAACGGCGTCATCATCATCACGACGAAGCGCGGGTTAGGCGGCGCGCCGAAGGCGAGCATCACCCAGCGGATCGGCTACTCCGATCTCCTGCGTGGACCGGCTCCGCGGGCGTTCACCGTGGCGCAGGCCCTGGACCTGTACGGCGATACGACCACCATCAATTCGCTGCTGTTGCCTAACGGCAAGCTTCCGGTGTTCGACCATTTGCAGGAGGCGGCCGGGAATCATCCGCTGGCGTACGAAACGTCGCTCAACGTGAGCGGGGGCAACGACAACACGAAGTACTTCGTGTCGGGCGACTGGTCGCACACCGGCGGCATCATCAACAACACCGATGCCGGCCGTCAGAATTTGCGAGTGAACCTCGATCAGCGCCTGGGCGACAGGCTCACGCTGGCGCTGAGCAACGCGTTCACGCGCACCACGACCGACAACGGCATGACGAACAACGACAACGCGGGCGCGGGCATTACGTACGCGCTGGCGTACATCCCGAGTTTCGTGCCGCTCAAACCCGTGAAGGGCGTCTTCCCGCTGCCGGCATTCACGTACCTCAACTCGAATCCGCTGCAGACGATCGCCCTGGCATCGAACGAGCAGACCGTGAACCGCTTCACCGGCGGCGCCACGGCCACGTTCCAGGCGCTGTCGGGGGGCAGGCACGACCTCAAGATCGTGGGCGGCGCCGGCGCAGACATCTTCAATCAGAACAACACGGTGTTCGCCCCGCCCGACCTCTACTTCGAGGCGAACCAGACGGCGCCGGGCGTCTCTACGTTAGGCAACGCCGAAAGCCGCCAGGTGAACTGGAACCTCAATGCGATCGACGTCTTCACGCCATCTTCCTCCGGGACGATGTCGTTCACGACGTCGGCCGGCCTGCAATTCGAGGATCGGCAGCTCGACCAGTCGCGGACGACCGCCAACGGCCTCCTCGAGGGGCAATCCAACAGCGACCAGGGCGCCATCTTCGGCCAGCCGTTCGAGCTCAACACGCACGAGAAAACGTTCGCGATGTACGCGCAGGAACAGCTGCAGGCATTCGACGAACGGCTGTTGGCCGAAGTCGGACTTCGGGCCGAGCGCAGCAGCGTGTTCGGCAACACCAACCAATACTTCGTGTATCCGAAGATCTCGGGCGCCTACCGCTTCCCCGATCTGTTAGGCAGCGGCAGCGACTTCAAGATCCGCGCGGCATACGGCGAAACGGGGAACCAGCCGCTGTTCGGCCAGAAGTTCACGACGCTGATCGGCGGCCAGAACATCGGCGGCAGCGCCGGTACGGTCGTCGGCGGCGTCGCCGGGTCGCCCACCATCGAACCCGAACGCGTGCGCGAGTTCGAGACGGGCATCGACATGTCGCCCTTCCACGGACGCGCCACCCTCGAACTGACCTGGTATCTGCGCCACACGACGAACCTGCTCCTCCCGGTCACGCCTGCGACATCCACAGGCTACAGCGAAGTGATCGCCAACGGCGGCGAGCTCCGCAACACTGGCATCGAGGCTGCGTTAGGCATCGCCGCCGTCCAGGACCACGACTTCACGTGGACCGTGCATTCCACCTTCAGCCGCACCCGGTCGCTCGTGTTGAAGCTTCCGGGCACCGGCTTCAGCCCGCCGTCCGCGGGGTTCGGCCTCGCGTTCGGCGAATTCTTCGTCCAACAGGGCCATCCGATCGACCAGATCATCGGTCAAACCGCGATCAATCCCGACGGCTCGTTCGTGGTCAAATCGTTCGGTACCGCGTCGCCGGATTGGGACTGGGCGCTCGGCAACGACTTCACGTACAAGGGATTTTTCCTGACGTCGCTGTGGGATTGGCAGTACGGCGGATTGGCACAGAACCAGACGCTGTCGCTCTACGACTGCAACGAGTTGACGTCGGACGCCGGTACGCCGGCGGGACAGGCGCGCATTCAGGATTGCTTCGACGGCATCGCGACGCCATACGTGCAATCCACGTCGTTCCTCAAGCTGCGTGAAGTGAGCATCGGCTACACGCTGTCGGAGAACATGGCCAAGAAGTTCTTCGGATCGAGCGACGTCAAGCTCGAGTTGACGGGACGCAACCTGCTCATTTTCACGAACTATTGGGGATACGATCCCGAGTCCAGCAATTTCGGACAGCAGGCGGTCACGCGGAACATCGACCTCGGACCGTATCCGCCGTCGCGCCAATTCATGTTCTCCATCACCGCGGGGTTCTGACCATGACACGCATCGTGCACCGGGCTGGACCCGCGCTCGCAGCGGCGTGTCTGGCGGCCGCGACCATTTCGTTAGGCGCATGCGGCGGCTTCAACATCACCGACACCAACCAGCCGACCCAAACCGACCTCGAGAACAATCCGACGAAGTCCAAGCTGGCCGCAGCCGCGACCGGCATTTTCTCGGGCGCGCGCTCGGACATCACCGGGTTCATCTGGCAAGTGGGCTCGATGGGCCGCGAGGGAATCAATCTCTCGGGCAACAACCAGCCCGATTACCAGGAGCCGTACTTTGGTCCGCTGTCGTCCACGCAATTCGGCGGGTCGGAGTGGGCCGGGCGCTACGCCAACATTCGCTCGATCAACGTCTACCTCGACGCAGCGCCGAAGGCGCCGGACCTCGCGCCCGCCGAGCTCTCGGCGTCGCAAGGGTTCGGCAACACGATGAAAGCGCTCGCGTTCATGTACGTCATCGAAACGCGCGCGGGCCTCGGCGCACCGGTCGACGTCGATCGTCCGGTGACGGCGCCGCCGGCCGATTTCGTGAGTGAAGACAGCGTCTACGGCTACATCATCGGGTTGCTGGACAGCGCGCAGACCGCGCTCCAGAACGCAGGCGGTACGTCGTTCCCGTTCCCGGTTCCGCCGGGATTCACCGGATTCGACCAACCATCCACGTTCCTCCTGTTCAACCGCGCGCTCAAGGCGAAAGCCGAGATCCTGCGGGGAACGGCGGGGTGCGGCCAGCCGTGCTTCCAGGCCGCGCTGACCACGCTGCCGCAATCCTTCATCGATCCGACGCCATCGTCGTTAGGCATCGGGCCGCGGTTCGATTTCTCGACCGCATCAGGCGACCAACAGAACGGCCTCGCCGAGCCGCTCGATGGCACCACGTTCTTCGCCGACACGTTCATGCTGGTGCACGCGCAACGTCAGGCCGGCGGCGAGCTGGACGCTCGTGTCCTCGCCAAGACGGCGCGCGCGACCCGCGATCCCATCTGGTCGATTCCCGCCGTGCCGCTGCCGGGCGTGCTCAAGTACGTCATTTATTTCACCGGCGGCCAGCCCGATCTCAGCAAGCCGGTTCCGATCATTCGCGACGAAGAGTTGATCTTGTTGCGTGCGGAGGCCGAGATCCAAACCGGCGATCTCACCGACGCGCTCACGGACATCAACTTCATCCGAACGAATTCCGGACGTCTCCCGGCGATCTCGTCCGGCACCTGGACGTCCATGTCCAACGCCGATCGCATCAACGAGTTGCTCTACAACCGCTGGTTCTCACTCATGTGGGAGCAGGGCACGCGCTGGATCGATGCACGACGCTACAACCTGCTCGGCACCATCGAGCCGGGAGTTCCGGGCGGTCAGGTTCCGCAGCGCATGCCGATTCCGCAGGACGAGTGCAGCGCACGCAACCTGCCCACCAATTGCGATCCGTTAGGCACCTGATCGCGAGCTGGACGCGCAGTGGCGACGGCGGGGGCCGAACGGTCCCCGCCGTCGTGCATCGTGATACGCTCATTTGAAGACGGACACGACCGGACACGACGGACACGACCGGATCGTTCGGCTGCAATGAACGCCGCATCTCACGGGGGCCAAGTCTCAACGCCTTGGTGTTGCTCGTGTCGTGTCAGCTTCCCGCAAATTCCCGAAGACCTCTTTTTTGTTCACAAAAAACACCGGGCAGTTCATCAGCCCGTTGAGAGGACCCAAACCGCCACAGCTATCGTGTCCGGTCGTGTCCGTCGTGTCCGGTCTTGTCCGTCTTCAAATGAGCGTATCGGCCAGTCCAACGCGTTAGGCACCGCACTCTCTTTCGAGCCGCGGCCATCCTCTCCATCCCTCGCATCCTTTTATTATCCTTTGCATCCTCTACAGAGGAGCCGGCCGCCCACGGTCATCGCCTAGAACCGGGAGACCGGGTCCGCCTCGTCTGGATCTGCGACCCGATGCGGCACGCGCTTCACCCGAATAACCTGGACGTAACGGCCAACGTAGCACCTGCGTAACGCCGCCCCGCCATCCTGCCTCGCGAACCGTGTGTGCGCCGTTCACCAGCGCGCAACGGCGTGTCAGTGCGCGCGACACCAACCACGTGGACGCGAGGGGAATGCGATGCAGAGAATTCAGTGGTGGCCACGAAGCGGCCTCATCGTTCTCGCAGCGGCGGTCGCGACGACAGCCTGCAACCGCGGCGATTCATCCAAATCTCCATCTCGAGCCGGCGGCTTGCTCGGGTCGCTTGTCGCGCGCGGACAGCGCGCGCCGGAGCAGGATCCCTGCTCCCTCGTCTCGGCGACCGAAGCCGCGCCTTACGTCGGGCCGCTCACCGTTCCGCCATTCCGCGCCGATGACGACGGCAAGCCAACGCGAGATGGCGACGAATGCGCCTATCGCGGCACGAACGGGCGCATGCTCGCCATCACGCCGAATTGGACCGGTGGACAGACGATGGCCCGTGCGGCCCAGCTGCCCAACGCAGTTGGGAAGGCGTTGGCCAACGGCGCGCCGGGCATCGACACGATGGCCAATCGAGTGTCGCAGCAGGGCATTCCCGGTCCATGGGATCAGGCGACGTTCCTCCCCACCGGCGTCCTAACGGCGGTCGAGGGCAACGCGTTCGTGATCGTCGACGTGAGCGGCGCGAGCGGTCAGAAGAGCGACGCCGTCGCGATCGCGACGATTGCGATGGGTCGCATCGACCACCCGCTCGCATACGACGGCGCGAAAGCCGTTGCGATGGTGCCCGCACCCAAACCGCACCCGGCAAACGCGTGCGACCTCGTGCCGCGCGCGGAAATCGAAGCGGCGATCGGCCCGTTGAGCGCGGCCCCCCGGAGCGACTCGACCGGCACCGAGTGCACGTACCAGGTGTCGACGCCGGAAGGGAGCCGGTCGTATCCGGTCTCGTTCGCCTGGGAAGGCGGCGGCCATGCGTACAACATGCAGAAGCACATGATGGCCACGGTGGGCAGCATGTTCGGCACACCCACGAGCACGCCGTTGGACACGATGAAACCGACGGGCAACATGGGCGCGATGATGGGCGCGCTCATGAAGATGGCGGCGAGCGCCGGTCACCCGTCGCCCAACGCGCCGTCCCCGTTAGACACCATGAAGCCCACCGCGGCCAACATGCAGCAGGCGATGCGCATGGCGACGAAACCGACGACGGCACCGGGCGCGGTGACGACGGTCGGCTTCACCACCGATACCGCGCTCCAGGGACCGTGGGACGACGCGTCGCTGCTGCACGGCACCGAGCTGCTCGCCGTGCGCAACGACGTCCTGGTGGCCATGTCGCTCGAGACGGCCGACTACACGAAGGCGAAGGCGCTCCTGGCGACCATCTGCACGCACCTGTAGCCGGACCGGCACTCGCCTAACCGGCCGTCGTCGAGCGCCGAGGCGTCGTTCACCCTCATCGCAGCGTGTACAGGTATGCAGCGATGTCGCGCGCCTTTTGCTCCGTGATGCCGAGGTTGGGCATGGCGGTGTTCGGCTCGATCGCCTGCGGCGTTTCGATCCAGCGAATGAGCATCGTCGGCGTGTTCGGCGCCTCGCCCGCGATGTACGTGCGGCGCGACCAGTGAAACAAGGGCGGGCCCACGAGTCCCTCCGCATCCGTGATGCCTGGAATCATGTGACAGGTTCCACACCCCGCGGCGACGATGTCCTGTGCGCCGCGTTGTGGATCGGCG
>DAHUXU010000148.1 GCA_027307005.1 Gemmatimonadota bacterium | reverse complement strand
CCCGATGTTGCCGAGCCCGAGGACCGCCGTGCCGTTAGTGACCACGGCGACGGTGCTGTCGACGCTGGTGAACTCCCGCGCCGCGTGCGGGTCTTTCTGAATAGCGAGACACACCCGCGCCACGCCTGGAGTGTAGATGTCGCGCAACACCTGCAGCGTGTTGATCGGCAGACTCGCGACGGTCTTTATCTTGCCGCCGCGATGACGATTGAAAACGCGATCGGACTTGCCCATGAAGCGGGCTGTCGGCAGGCGGTCGATACGATCGTAGAGACTCCGATCCGCCTCCTCGTCCATTTCCAGCGTGATCTCCCAGAGCGTGCGCCCCTGGTCGCGGCGTACCGCGACCAGATGCTCGATGGTGAGGCCGGCGTCGGCGATCACCTGCAGCACCTTGGCGAGGCTCCCGGGCTGGTGAATGGTCTCGACGATCAGGATCTCGGGTATTTTCATAGGGGCGGAACGATACCACCCTATAATCACTGTCATGAAGCGCCTCATTGCCATCGTGGAAGACGAGCCGGCCATCCGCGACAACTACGCTGCGGCGTTCACTCGCGAGGGCTATGTCGTACGCACCTACGGCAACCGTGCCGAGGCCATGGCCGCCTTCGCGACGCGCCTGCCGGACCTTGCGATCGTCGATATATCGCTCGAGGACGAGCCCGAAGGCGGTTTCGAGCTCTGCCGCCAGCTGCGGGCTCTGTCGGCGGAGCTGCCGATCATCTTTCTCACCGCACGCGATTCGGAGCTCGATGCCGTTTCGGGACTGCGTCTCGGCGCGGACGACTTCCTGACCAAGGACCTCAGCCTGGCTCACCTCAGCGCACGGGTGAACGCCCTCTTTCGCAGAGTCGACGCGCTGCGCAAGCCGCCCGAGAGCCAGGAGCAGCGGGTGCGGCGCGGCCCGCTCACACTGGACGTGGAGCGCATGCGTGCCGAGTGGGAGGGCAAGGTGGTGCTGCTCTCATTGACGGAATTCTGGATCGTGCATGCTCTGGCGCGTCATCCGGGCCACGTAAAGAACCGTCAGCAGCTCATGGACGCGGCGAACGTGGTACTCGACGACAACACGATCACATCACACGTGAAGCGGATCCGGCGTAAGTTCCAAAGTGTCGCGCCGGCTTTCGACGCGTTGCAGACCGTTTACGGGATGGGCTACCGCTGGGTCGAGTGAGCGCACGATGTCGCTGCGACTGAAGCTGTTGTTGCTCGGCCTGGCGACACTCGTGCTGCCCTGGGACGGCATCCGTTACGCGCGCGAAATGGAAGCCGCGCTGCGGGAAAGCGAGCAGCACGCGCTGCAGGCGGTCGCGGAGACGATCGCCGCCTCGCTCCAGGGCCGGATGGACCTGCTGTACCGCCTGCCACCCGAAGCCTCGGCGCAGGGTGGCAATCCGGCCGAGCCGGCGCCCCCCAACACGGGCCCGTACGACCTGACACCCTTGGTATTGACGGCTCCGCCCTACATCGACGGCTACGCAGACGATTGGCCGCACGCACCAGGAGCCTGGCGCTACTACGGTACCGGCGCGCACCGCTTCGGCATTCTGACCGGCATCCACGATCGGATGCTCTACGTGCTCATCGCAGCGCGTGATCCGCATCTCGTCTACGATGCGGCGGGCGCGAGCCCGCTCGACTCCACCGCGCTCGGCGACCGGGTGTGGCTCGGTTACGAGGACTCCGATGGCGCCCAGCAGCAGGTGTTTTTCGCCTTGACCGGAGCCGGACCCGTCATCGCACGCCGCGTCGAAGCTGGCGAATATGGCGAAGAGACGGCGGCGGAAGACCCGCGCGTCGTCGGCGCGCTGCAGCCCGAGCCGGGGGGTTATGACCTCGAGATCGCGATGCCGCTCTCGATGGTGGGCAACGAGTTCGGCGTGCTGTTGGACGACCGGGACCAGCGGGGCGCCACGCCGCTCAGCTACGGGACGCTGCGCAGCAACGATCTTCATACCGTGGGACGGCTGATCGTCGCCTCGCCGTCGCTGACGCCTTATCTCGCGCAGTTC
The DNA here is from genome assembly GCA_027307005.1 of Gemmatimonadota bacterium. Classification (GTDB taxonomy): domain Bacteria; phylum Gemmatimonadota; class Gemmatimonadetes; order Gemmatimonadales; family Gemmatimonadaceae; genus JADGGM01. Next base: position 130 of record DAHUXU010000148.1, on the reverse strand, counting down.
ATGCAGCCCGGAATGAGGCTGTCGGTGACCACGCCGGGCGGTGCCGTCCTCGCGCAGTCGGACGAGCTGGCCGTGCCCGGCGTGCTGGCGCCGGAAGCCGGCGTCCTGACGGATCTCTACCGCCGCTTCG
>DAHUXU010000135.1 GCA_027307005.1 Gemmatimonadota bacterium | reverse complement strand
CCCGATTCTCGTCGGCGAGGCCGGCGTGGGCAAGACCGCGGTCGTCGAAGGCTTCGCGCGGCGCATCGCGGAAGGCGACGTGCCGCCGTCGCTCAAGAACGTCACGCTGCGCACGCTCGATCTGGCGCTCCTGCAGGCCGGCGCGGGCGTGAAGGGCGAGTTCGAGAATCGCTTGAAGTCGGTGATCCAAGAGGTGAAGGCCTCGGCCCAGCCGATCATCTTGTTCATCGACGAAGCGCACACGATGATCGGCGCGGGCGGTTCGGCCGGGCAGGGCGACGCGGCGAATCTGCTCAAGCCGGCGCTGGCGCGCGGCGAGCTGCGGACGCTCGCGGCCACGACGTGGTCGGAGTACAAGAAGTACTTCGAGAAGGATCCGGCGCTCGCGCGCCGCTTCCAGTTAGTCAAGGTGGAAGAGCCGAGCGAAGAGCAGTGCCTGCTCATGATGCGGGGGATCGTGCCGTCGCTCGAGCACCACCACAAGGTGCGCATTCTGGATGACGGCGTCGATGCCGCGGTGCGGCTCTCCCACCGGTTCCTGGCGGACCGGCAGCTGCCCGACAAGGCGGTGAGCGTGCTCGACACCGCGTGCGCCCGTCTTGCGTTAGGCCAGAATGCCACGCCGCCGGCGATCGAGGACGCCCAACGGCGCCTCGACGACCTGGCGGTGCAGGAGCGCGTGCTGTCGCGCGAAGCGGCGGCCGGCGGCGACCACGCCGAACGGTTGGGCAAGATCGCCGACGAACGCGCGGAGGTGGGAGCGAGCCTGGGCGCGCTCAGCACGCGCTGGGCCGAGGAGCGCGATCTCGTCGCGAAAATCCGCGCGCTTCGTGAAGCGCTCGAGGCGGGCGCGGCCACGAACGGCGGCGGCGATGGGACCGCGTCGCAGCGCGACGAGATGGCAGCGCTCCAGAATCGCCTGGCGGCGCTCCAGGGTGAGACGCCCCTCGTGCGCGTCTGCGTCGACGCGGGCATCGTCGGCGAAGTGATTTCCGGTTGGACCGGCATTCCGGTGGGCAAGATGCAGCGCGACGAGACCGCCACCGTGCTCGAGCTCGAGAACCATTTGGGCAAGCGGCTGATCGGGCAGTCGCACGCGCTCGAGCTCATCAGCCGGCGCATCCGCACGTCGCGCGCGGGCATCGAAGACCCGAACAAGCCGAAAGGCGTGTTCATGCTCGTGGGACCGAGCGGCGTCGGCAAGACGGAAACGGCGCTGGCGCTCTCCGACCTGCTCTACGGCGGCGAGCGGAATCTCATCACGATCAACATGTCGGAGTTCCAGGAAGCGCACACCGTGTCCACGCTCAAGGGGTCGCCCCCGGGCTACGTCGGCTACGGCGAGGGCGGTGTCCTAACGGAAGCCGTGCGTCGGCGGCCCTATTCGGTCGTGCTGCTGGACGAGGTGGAAAAGGCGCACCCCGACGTGCTCGAGCTCTTCTTCCAGGTGTTCGACAAGGGGCAGATGGAGGACGGCGAAGGGCGGCAGATCGATTTCCGCAACTCGATCATCATCCTGACCACCAATGCCGGCACGGACACGATCATGAAGTTGTGCGCCGATCCCGAGACGGCACCGAGCGACGAAGGCCTGGTGAAGGCGCTCAAGCCGGAGCTGGACAAAGTGTTCAAGCCGGCGTTCCTCGGCCGCATGGTGATCATCCCGTACTTCCCGATCCGCGACGAGAACCTGAAGCGCATCATCAAGCTCAAGTTAGGCAAGATCCAGCGCCGTCTGAACGAGACGCACCGCGTCGCCATGACGTACGACGATGCGCTCGTGAATCAGGTGGCCGAGCGCTGCACGGAAGTCGAGAGTGGCGCGCGCAACGTGGACAACATTCTCACCAACACGCTGCTGCCCGAAATCTCCCGCGAGCTGCTCGAGCGCATGGCAGCCGGGGATCGGAGGAGCGCCATCCGTGTCGGCGTGCGCGCCGACGGCGCGTTCGACTACCACGTCGATGGCGCGACGTCGACGCCGGCGGCGGCGCCGGCCGCGGAACCGGCGGCCGTCGCATGACAGCATTGCGGGCGGGCACGCAGGGATGCGTGCGACGCGCGTTTTCTTCCAGACCGGGCGTCCAGTCCGGCCAAAGGCGGTGAGCCGTGAGCGACTACACGCAGGACGATCGCCTGCTGAAGGTGAGCACTCCGTTAGGCAAGGACACGCTGCTCCTGACGGGATTTTCCGGCAGCGAGGGGATCTCGATGCCGTTCCGGTTCGACCTGTCGCTGTGCGCGCTGTCGGACGCCCAGGTCGATGCGAAGAAGCTCATCGCCCAGCCGATGACGATCACGATTGCCGACGCCGAGGGCGACGTCTCTCGGCACATCAACGGCGTCGTGAGCTCGTTCGCCCAAACCGGCTCGGACTCCACCTTCGTCTGGTACCGCGCGCAGCTCGTCCCCACGCTGTCACTGCTCACGCGGCGGGCGGACATTCGCATCTTCCAGCAAAAAACCGTCACCGACGTCATCGAAGCGGTGTTCAAGGACGCGAACATCGAGTACGACCTGAATATCACCGGCTCCTATCAGCCGCTCGACTATTGCGTCCAGTATCGGGAGACGGATTTCGCGTTCGTGTCGCGCCTGATGGAAGAGTACGGCATCTTCTACTACTTCAAGCACACCGAGTCCAAACACACGCTCGTGGTCGCGGACGCCTCGAGCGCGCACCAGACGGTGCCCGGCCAGTCGTCCGCGCGTTTCCATTCGACGGCGAGCGGCTCCAGCGACGTCGACGTCGTGTCGTCGTGGGAGCTGGTGCACGAGTTCCGCGCCGGCAAGTACACGCTCACCGATTACAACTTCGAGACGCCGAGCACGAGCCTCTCGGTGAGCGAGCCCACGACGATCAAGTTAGGCGACAACGACGCATACGAGCTGTACGACTTCCCGGGCGCCTACGGCAAGAAGGGCGATGGCGACACGCTGGCGCGCGTCCGGATGCAGGAGCAGGAAGCGCGCGTGTCGACTGCCTCCGGCTCGGGCAGCTGCCGCGCGTTCACGCCCGGCTACCGCTTCACGCTCAGCGAGCACCCGCAATCCGCAAACAACGGGTCGTACGTGCTCACGGTCGTATCGCACTCCGGGTCGAACGGCAGCTACATCGCCGGGAACGACGGGTCGTCGCCACATTACTGGAACACGTTCAACTGCATCCCGTTCGAGACGCCGTACCGGCCCGAACGCGTGACGCCGCGGCCGGCCGCGTACGGCCTCCAGTCGGCGGTCGTCGTCGGCTCGGGCGGCGAAGAGATCTGGGTCGACAAGTACGGGCGGGTGAAGGTCCAGTTCTTCTGGGACCGGTTAGGCAAGGACA
>DAHUXU010000134.1 GCA_027307005.1 Gemmatimonadota bacterium | reverse complement strand
TTCGTTAGGCGCAGACCGCGTGCGGACGCTGGCGCCGCTCGACGATGGCGCCGCCGTCGCGCAGGCGCTCGACCGCGTTGCCGCGGTGCGCGCGCTGCTCCCGGGGTCTGATGCGTTCCGCCCGGAGCCCATCCCGTCGCTCGAGGCGGCGCTCGCGCGGCTGCGCGCCGCGGGCAGCGTCTGGAGCGGCGAGGAGCTGGTCGCGGGCGCGGTGCTGCTCCGGTCGTCGCGCCGAACGCGAGCCGCGCTCACCGAGGCGCGCCGCCCTCCGGCCGCAGTGGCCGTGCTGGCGCCGCTCGCGGGCGTGCTCGTCGACCGGACGCCGGCCGAAGCGGCCATCGAGCGCGCGCTCGAGCCGGATGGCGCGGTGAAAGACGATGCCTCGCCGGCGCTGCGCCGGGTGCGCCGCGAGCTGCGCGGCGCGCAGGCGGAGCTGGTGCAGGTGCTCGAGCGCATCGTATCCCGACTCGACGAGCGCCACCGCGTGAGCGACATGTCGATCACGGTGCGCAACGGAGGCTACGTGATCCCGGTGCGCCGCGAGGCGCGCGGCGCCGTGGGCGGAATCGTGCACGACGAATCGGCGACGCGCGGCACCTTGTTCGTCGAACCGCCGGCGGCGGTGGAGTTCGGCAACCGGATCCGCGAGCTCGAGGCGGACGAGCGACGGGAAGTCGAGCGCATCCTGGCCGAGCTCACCGACGGCCTGCGCCCGCTGCGCGACGCCATGGCGGCGTCGCTCGACGCGCTGGTCGAGATCGACGCGCTCTACGCCCGCGCCCGCTACGCCGACGACTTCGCATGCGCGCCGGTCGCGTTAGGCGCCGCCCGCGACGGCCTGGACCTCCACGGCGGCCGCCATCCGCTGCTGCTCGCGCGCGGCGGCGCCGTGGTGCCGTTCGACCTTGCGTTAGGCGACGGCGAGCGCACGCTGCTCCTTTCGGGCCCCAACACCGGCGGGAAAACCGTGCTGCTCAAGGCCATCGGCCTCATCGCCGCGATGACCAAGGCCGGCATTCCCGCGCCGTTCGGCCCCGAGAGCCGCGTCGCGCTCTTCGATGACTGCTTTGCCGACGTGGGCGACGAGCAGTCCATCGAAGCCAGCCTCTCGACGTTCAGCGCGCACGTGAAGAATCTGGCGGAAGTCCTGGACCGGGCGACGCCGGACTCGCTCGTGCTGATCGACGAGCTGGGCTCGGGCACCGACCCGGCCGAAGGTGCTGCGTTAGGCGCGGCGATCGTCGAAGAGCTGACCCGGCGGGGCGCCTTCACCGTCGCCACGACCCACCTCGGCGACCTCAAGCTGCTCGCCACCGAGATGCCCGGCGTGGTGAACGCATCCCTGCAGTTCGACGAGCAGGCGCTGGCGCCCACCTATCGCCTCATCAAAGGCATTCCCGGCCGGTCGTACGGTCTGGCGATCGCCCGACGCCTCCGGCTGCCGCCCGACATCCTGACGCGCGCCGAGGATCGGCTGTCCACCGGCGAGCGCGACCTCGCCGCGCTCCTCGCCGATCTCGAGCGACGCGAGGCTGCGCTCTCGGAACGCGAGACCCGTGCAGCCGAAGCCTCGTCGTCGGCCAATGAGCGACTCGATCGGCTCACCGAACGAGAGCGCGCCGTGCGCGAATCCGAGCGACGCCACGAGCACGATGCGCGGGACCAGGCCAGGCGCTACCTGCTCGACGCCCGTCACGAAGTGGAGCGCGCCATCCGCGAGGTGCGTGCGCACCCGGGCGCCGAAGACGCAGTGCGCGACGCCCGCCGGCGCGTCGAGGACCTGGCCACCGAACACGCCGCGGCCGCGCAGCGCCTCGAACGCGCGACCGAGGGAGCACCGGCAGAGGGGCTGCCGGCGACTGCGCCCGCAGTGGGAGACGTGGTCGAGCTCGCGACGCTCGGGGGACGGGTCGGGCGCGTGGTCGAGCTGCGCGGTGAGGACGCGGTGGTCGCCGTTGGCGCGATCAAACTCACCGTCCCCGTGGCAACCCTCTCCCGGACGGCGCAGTCGCCCCGTGCGGCGGAGCCCGTCACGATTCGTGGCGACCTCCCCGAAGAGCACGCCGAGAGCGAAATTGATGTACGAGGCATGCGTGTCGACGAGATGGAACACACCGTCCTGCACGCGCTCGATTCCGCGGTGCGGGGCGATCTCAAGTCGCTGCGCATCATTCACGGAAAAGGCACGGGTGCGTTGCGAGAGCGAGTAGCAGAATTGCTGCGCGGCGATCCGCGTGTATCCGCCTTCCGGCTCGGCGCCTGGAGCGAGGGAGGCGCGGGCGTGACGGTGACGGACCTCAGGTGACGATGATCAGCGACGAAACGGTCGACCGCGTGCGCGAGGCGGCCGACATCGTGCAGATCATCGGCGAGCACGTGCCGCTGCGCCGCACAGGTACCGACTTCCGCGGGCCGTGTCCGTTCCATCAGGGCACGCACAAGAATTTCTCGGTCTCGCCCAGGAAGGGCATCTACTACTGCTT
>DAHUXU010000130.1 GCA_027307005.1 Gemmatimonadota bacterium | reverse complement strand
CGGATCGAGCCCCGGATCCCGAATTGCCAGCGGCGTCCACGTGATCTGCGTGTAGGGCTCGGTCGCGTGGACCATGCCGCCCTTGAAGCCGTGGGTCCAGTAATCGTCGCCGTGGTCACCGTAGATGACGATGGTCGTGTTCTCGAGCAGCCCCTTGCGCTCGAGAGTCGCCAGCATGGTGCCGATGGCGTGGTCGGCAACGCTGCAGGCGCGTCGGATCTGGTCGGTGAGCCCGCTGGAGTGGGGCGCCAGCGCAAGGCTGTGCTCGATATGCGTGATCAGGTCCCAGACGTAGATGGCGAACGGCGGCCCATCGGTCAACTCATCGAACCGGGCAAACAGCGTCGGGAAGTCGTTGGTGTCCCAAACGGGTGGGAGATCATCGGACCAAGCCGTGAGCCGGGTTGGCCTCGCGGTGTGGAACGCATTGAGGCAAATGAGCTCGGTGTTGTAGCCGCGGCTTCGGAGAACGGAGAACAGGTGCCGATTGTTCGCCGCGGGACGCATGCCCTCGAAAGCGGAGGCAGCATCGAATTCGAAGTCATTGCCGTGGAAGAGGTAGCTGACGACCATCAGCGTCGAGGTCGCCGACGAGAAGAAGCTGTCGAATACCAGCGAGTCGCGCATCAGACGCCGGGTATTCGGAAATGCCGATCCGAATGCAGCCATGCGTTCCCGGGTGATGCTTTCCAGATGGAGGACCAGGAAATTCTTCATTCCGACGCAGGGGCGTGTGTTGTGCGCGGCGACAGCGTATCACGGCCAATGCGACCGTCGGCGTCATGCGCCTGCGGGAGAATCTTGGAGCCGCCGAGCGTCCGTCGCCGGTCGAGGTGCGGCTCCCTGGCCGATGTCAGCGCCGCGATGCCACGGGCGCTGCGCGACTCCGAGTTCGACGTCGCAGGTACGGGTTCCACGTATCTCGCGGGTGCGGAGGCAGCCGATGGCGTGCCGCTGATCGTCGTCGAGGATTCATAGCAGTTCGATCGCCCCGGCTGGCCCGATGTCCGGCGCGGCAACGACAGGCAGGTTGCGCTCGCCCATTGGATCGATGCGGGCGCCGACACCCGCGTCGACTGGACAATGCCTGCGCCAATCAGTAACTTGCAGGTCCCAGCGCTGGCTCGCTATCGTGGGCATGCGGCGACTGGATTCCGATCCAATCGCCTTTCGTGCGACCGACCGAACGATGCTGACCATCGACGACATCCGAGCCGTTCCGCTGTTCTCGGCCCTCGCGGCGGCCGAACTCGAGCGTCTGGCGGAGACTTCCGCCGACTTGCATCTCGGTGCAGGAGAATTCGCCGTCCACGAGGGCGATGACCGCGCGCTCTATGCCGTTCTCACCGGCAAAATCGAGGTCGTCAAGCTGTTCGACGGCATCGAACGGACGCTGGGCTGGCGCGCTCCAGGCGTCGTTTTCGGAGAAATCCCGATCGTCTTCGGCACGCCGTTCGTAGCCGGCTATCGGGCGTCGGAACCGTCGCGAGTCCTGCGCGTCGATCCCAAGCAATACTACGCCGTTGCGGCGAAGTCCCCGGACGTCGCCGTGAAGCTCGGTGCACTCGCGCGCGAGCGCATCGGGGGGCTGCAGGGCCTTGCAGCCGAGCCGCCCAAGGCGCGAGTGACGATGGTCGGCAATCGGTGGGATGCCGCCTGCAGCGGGTTGCGCCAGTTCCTCGAGCGGAACCAGATCACCTACGACCTGATGACGCCCGACGCGCCCGAACTGGCGACGCGCTGGCCTGGACCCCGCCCGGCGGACGACGACTGCCCGATGCTGAGACTGGCCGACGGAACGCTCCTGAGTCGCCCCGTGGCGCGCGACCTTGCCGAGCGCCTCGGCCTGCAAACCCGCGCCCGATTTCCCGAGTACGACACCATCATCATCGGCGCCGGGCCGGCCGGACTCGCGGCGGCCGTTTACGGCGCATCCGAGGGCTTGCGCACCGTGGTGGTGGAGCGCGAGGCACCGGGGGGTCAGGCCGGGACATCCTCGCGCATCGAGAACTACCTTGGCTTTCCGAGCGGCGTTTCCGGCGACGAGCTCGCGAGCCGTGCGCTCCAGCAGGCAAGGCGGCTCGGGGCGGAGATACTGGTCACGCGCTCGGTCGCGCGCTTCGATCCGGCAACGCGCGAGGTTTGTCTCGATGGCGACGATATCGTCCGGGCCCGGACGGTCATCCTCGCCACCGGCGTATCGTGGCGTCGCCTGGCGGTCGACGGCTTCGATCGGCTCATTGGCAAGGGCATCTACTACGGCGCTGCACGCAGCGAGGCGAGCGCCTCGCATGGACTCGACGTTCACCTGATCGGTGCCGGAAACTCGGCCGGCCAGGCCGCGCTGTACTTCGCCAACCATGCACGCACGGTGACGCTCGTGGTTCGCGGCGATTCCCTGGAAAAGAGCATGTCCCGCTACCTGATCGAGCAGCTCGCCGGGCAGTCGAACGTGACGGTTCGACCGCGTTCCGAAGTGGTTGCCGCGCACGGCGACACCCACCTGACGGCGATCGACATACGCGACGGCGCGAGCGCAACGGTGCGCCGACACGACTGCGGCGGCCTGTTCGTCTTCATCGGCGCCGACGCGGAGACCGAATGGCTGCCGGCGGAC
>DAHUXU010000669.1 GCA_027307005.1 Gemmatimonadota bacterium | reverse complement strand
TCGACGCCGCCATCGACGCCTACCTCGGTGCGCGAAGCGACGCGCGCGAGCGGCTCGATGCCGTGCTGGTCGATGACCCGTCCTGCGTTCTCGCGCATTGCATGGACGGCTATTTCAATCTCCTGTCGAGCAAACGCGCGGGATTCGCGCGTGCCGCGACCGCGCTCGACAACGCCTGCCGGGCGGCCGGTCGCACGTCGGCGCTCGCGCCGCGCGAGCGGTCGCACGTGGCGGCCCTGGATGCCTGGTGCAACGGCGACCTCCGCGGCGCCGCGCACCACTGGGACGCAGCGTTGGACCACGGTCCGCTCGACATCATCGCGCTGCGCGTGTCGCAATTCGTACTGTCGTATCTGGGCGAGAGCGCGCGCATGCGGGTCACCATCGAGCGCGCGCTGTCGGCGTGGGGCCCGCACATGCCGGGCTACGGCTATGTGTTAGGCTGCCACGCCTACGCGCTCGAGGAATCGGGCGACTACGCGCGCGCGGAGTCCACCGGGCGTCGCGCAGTGGAAATCAACCCGAGCGACATCTGGGCGGCGCACGCCGTCGCCCATGTGGCCGAGATGCAGGGACGGTTAGGCGACGGCCTCACGTGGATCCGCAACGTGGCGCCGCACTGGAGCCACTGCAACAACTTCACGCTGCACCTGCGCTGGCACGAGGCGCTCTACCATCTCGATCTCGACCGCCACGACACGGTGCTCGACCTCTACGACGCCGAAATTCGCCGGGTGTCCACGGACGAGTATCTCGATGTGACGAATGCGGTGTCGTTGCTGTGGCGGCTCGAGCAGGCGGGTGTGGACGTCGGGTCGCGGTGGCGCGAGCTCGCCGACTGCGCGCGGGGCCATCAGCACGACCACGCACTCGTGTTCGTCGACCTGCACTATCTCATGGCGCTCGCGGCAGTGGATGATACGCGCGGCGTGGGCGAGTTCATCGAGTCGTGCGAGCGGTTCGCTCGCACGGGCGAGCACACCGAAGCCACGGTGATGGCGGACGTCGGCTTGCCGCTCGCACGCGCCATCGTGGCGCACCGCCGCGGCGACTACGGCCTCGTGGTCGATCTGCTCGCGCCGGCGCGCGACCGGATCAAGCGCATCGGCGGCAGTCATGCCCAACGCGACTTGTTCGAGCAGTTGTTGATCGATGCAGCATGGCGGGCGCGCCGCCTTCCGGTGGCCGATGAGCTGCTCGCCGAGCGCACGACGAAGCGGCCGCGCAACATCTGGGGATGGCGACTGTACGCGCAGGTGCTCGATGCGTTGGGCGCGTCGGGCGCGTCGGCCGCGGCACACCGTGCCGAGGCGCTGCGTGCGAGCTGAGCGGGCCGTCCGTCGCGCATGAAGACGCGCGCGCACGGCTCTTCCGCGGACGCGACGCGTCCGTACCTTGAGGCATGACGACGCGCCAGTCGATCGACACGCTGCTCACGCATTCGGGCGGCAATCCATCGGAGCGGCACGGCGCGGTGAATCCGCCGGTGTATCACGCTTCTACGATTCTCTTCCCCACGGTGGCGACGTACGAACGCTCGCGAAATCCGGCGACGCGCTTCGACGTCGTGCGCTATGGCCAGCTCGGAACGCCGACGACCTTCGCCCTCGAGGAGGCGATCGCTGCAGTCGAAGGCGGATATCGCGCGATGCTCCTGCCGTCTGGCTTGGCCGCGGTAACGACCGCGCTCGATGCGCTCACGCAGCACGGCGACCACGTACTCATGGTGGACACGGCGTACGCATCGACGCGCAAGTTCTGCGATGGAACGCTGCCCAGGCGCGGCGTGCGCACGACGTACTATGATCCGTCGATCGGCGCGGACATTCGTACGTTGTTCCAGCCCGAGACGCGCGTCGTGTTCGTCGAGTCGCCGGGATCGATGACGTTCGAGGTGCAGGATGTGCCCGCGATAGCGGGGGCCGCGCACGACGCCGGCATCGTCGTCGTGATGGACAACACGTGGGCCAGTCCGTACTTCTTTCCAGCGCTCGCGCGCGGGGTCGACGTCTCGATCCAGGCGGCCACCAAGTACATTGGCGGCCACAGCGACGTGATGCTCGGCACGATCACGACGACAGAAGCATTGTACGAGCGCCTGCGATCGGCGGTGGCGGAGTTAGGCAATTGCGTGGGCGGTGACGACGCGTATCTCGCGCTGCGCGGGCTGCGCACGTTAGGCGTGCGGATGGACCGGCACTATCGGAACGCGCTGGAAGTGGCGCAGTGGCTGTGCACGCGGCCGGAGGTGGCGCGCGTGCATTACCCGGCGCTCGCGTCCGACCCGGGGCACGCGGTGTGGGCGCGCGATTTCACCGGCGCCAGCAGTCTGTTCGGTGTATCGCTCGCGCCCGTACCGAAGGCGGCGATGGAAGCGATGCTGGACGCGCTCGAGTTGTTCGGCAAGGGCGTGAGCTTCGGAGGATTCGAGAGCCTCGCGATCCCGATGCATCCCGCGCCTTACCGAACGGCCACACAGTGGCAATCGGCTGGCGGCGGACCGTACATCCGGTTGCACATCGGTCTCGAGGATCCTGCGGATCTCGTTGCCGATCTCGAGCGCGGGTTCGGCCGGCTCCGGGCGGCGGCCGGTGGGTCGTGACGGGCGCCGCGTGGTTTGGCATCCGGCGCCGGGCATCGCGATTCGCGGCGGCGCTCGTCGCTGCGGCGGCGCTCGCCGCGTGCACCGAATCGGCGCCCGGCGCAACGCCTAACGACGCGGCGGGCGGCGCGACGCCGACCCTCTCCGCCATCCGCGCGCGCGGCGCGGTGAAGTGCGGCATCACGGAAGGCGCGGGCTTCGCCACGCCGGACGACGCCGGGCGCTGGCGCGGCTTCGACGTCGATTTCTGCCGAGCGTTAGGCGTGGCCCTGTTCGACGACCCGGACAAGGTGCAGTTCATCCCGTATACGCAAGAACAGCGGTTTTCCGGGCTGCAGTCGGGCGAGGTGGATGTGCTCGTGAACGGCACCACCATCACGAGCAGCCGCGCCTTACGACAGCACTTTCACTTCGGACCCATCTACTTCTACGATGGCCAGGGCTTTCTGGTGGCCAGGTCATCGAAAGTAACCAGGGCCGGCATGCTCGACGGCGCGACCATCTGCGTGCAACAAGGCACGACGACGGAGCTCAACCTCACCGACTTCGCTCGGCGCAACAAGATCACGTTTCATCCGGTGGTGATGGAGGATCTGCGCGCCGCGGTCAGCGCGCTCGCCGGCGGACGGTGCGATGCCATCAGCCAGGATGGCGCGGGGCTCGCCACCACGCGCACGATGTTGCAGCATCCGGCCGATTACGTGGTGCTTCCCGATCGGATCTCGAAGGAGCCCATCGCGCCTGTGGTGCGTACCGGCGACGATGCATGGCTGGAGATCGTGAACTGGGTGTTTCACGCGCCGGTGCAAGCCGAGGAGTTCGGCATCGATCAGCAGAACGCCGCGCAATTCGCGCAGACCACCGATCCATCCATCCGTCGATTCTTGGGACTCGAGCCCGGCGCAACGGATGGGCTGGGACTCGATCCACAGTGGACGCTGCACGTGATCGAGAAGGTCGGCAACTACAAGGACATCTTCGACCGCAACCTCGGACCCGCGACGCCGCTGGACATCGATCGCGGGCTCAACAAGCTGTGGACGGACGGAGGGCTGCTCTACTCGCCTCCGTTCCGGTAATGCGGCCGGCCGCCGACCGCCGAGCCGCCGTGGCCCAGGGAGTCGCCCTCGGCCTAACGGCAGCGGTGCTCTGGTGGCTGGCCAGCAACACGAGCATCAGCCTCGCCCAACGCGGCCTGACGTTGGGCTTCGGCTTTCTGCGGCACCCGGCCAACTTCGAGATCGGCGACACCTGGTGGCTCAAGTTCTCGCCCGCCGACAGCATCGGCCGCGCCATCCTCGTCGGGCTGCTCAACACCGCGCTGGTGTCGGCGCTGGGGTGCGTGCTCGCCATTGCCGTGGGATTCGTGGCTGGGATTCTGCGGTTGTCGCCCAACCCCGCGTTGCGTGGATTGGTGCGCGCAGCGGTCGAGATCGTACGCAACACGCCGTTGCTGCTGCTGCTGCTTTTTCTGGCCGCGAGTCTGCATGCGCTGCCGCCGCCGCAGCGCGCGGTGCGCCCCGTGCCCGGCGTGTTCCTGTCCGACCGCGGCCTCGTATTGCCCGCCATCGCGATCGGCGGGTGGACGATCATGCTGGCGGTGGCGACGATCATCGCGCTGGCGCTGCGGCGCCGGTTAGGCGGCTGGAGCGCGCCCGGCGTGCTGGCGCTGGCGACGCTGGTCTCGGGCGTCGTGCATCCGCCCGGCGTCACGGTCGGACGGCTGCAGGGGTTCAACTTCGCGGGCGGCGTGACGCTGTCGCCGGAGCTGGCGGCGTTGCTCGCGGCGCTCGTGCTGCACCAATCCGCGCACATCTCGGAGGTGGTGCGCGGGGCCGTGCTCGCCGTGCCGCGCGGCCAGCGCGACGCGGCCGGCGCGTTAGGCATGTCGCGCTGGCAGACGCTGCGGCTGGTGGTGATGCCGGTGGCGCTGCGGGCGATGGTCCCGCTCCTCGCCACCAACTGCGTGAGCCTGATCAAAAACTCGAGTCTCGCCGTCGCCATCGGATTTCCGGATGTCGTGAGCATCCTGAACACCGCCGGCAACCAGACCGGACACAGCATCGAAACGATGCTGATCATGATCGCCGTCTATCTGTCGCTGAGCCTGCTCGTTGCCGCAGCGCTCGGCCGATACAACGCGCACCTGTTGCGCACGGGCTCGGCGATCTCGTGACCAACGGCGCGCAGCCCTCGCCCCGCCCGACGTGGTTCGCGGCGAGTGTTCGGCGGTGCTTCGCCACGCCGGCATCCACGGCGGTGACGTGCATCGTCGCCGCCGTCGCCGCCGCGATCGGCATTCCGCTGGCGCGTTGGGCATTCGTCGATGCCGTCTGGAGCGGCGGCGCCGCCGACTGTCGCCGCGACGCCGCGGGTGCGTGCTGGGCCTTCGTTGGACACAAAGCCGGTTTCATCTTGTTCGGCTTGTATCCCGTTGCCCAACGCTGGCGCCCGGGCGTTGCCGCGGCCATCCTGGTCGCGCTCGTCGTGTGCACGGCGATCCCGCGGTGCTGGACGCGATGGCTGCTCGCGGGGTGGCTCGCCGGCCTCGCCCTCGCGTTCCTGGTCATGCACGGCGGACTCGGCCTAACGGTCGTGAGGACGGAGCAGTGGGGCGGGTTGCCCGTCACGATCATGCTCACCGCCATCGGGCTCGCCGGCGGCTTCCCGATCGGCATTCTGCTCGCGTTAGGCCGTCGCTCGCGGCGCCCGCTGCCGCGCGGCGCCGCCACCGCGGTCGTCGAAGTCGTGCGCGGCGTGCCCCTGATCGCCGTGCTCTATGTCGCCGTGCTGGTGTTCCCGCTCGCGCTGCCCAGCGGGCTCAATGTCGACAAGCTCGCGCTGGCGCAAGCGGCGGTGATCGTGTTTGCGTCGGCGTACCTGGCGGAGGCCGTGCGCTCGGGGCTGCAGCTCGTGCCCGCCAGGCGGCTCGACGCCGGGCTTGCGTTAGGGCTCAGTTGGTGGCAGACGATGCAGCGCATCGTGCTGCCCGAAGCGCTCCGCACCGTGCTGCCATCGTTCATTTCGATCGCGGTGGGATTCTTTCAGGACACGAGCCTCATCGTGATCATCGGGCTGTTCGACCTCCTCAATACCGCCCGATCGGCGGCGCAGGACCCGAACTGGCTCGGGTTCTATACCGAGGCCTTCGTGTTCGTGGGCGCGATCTATTTCTGCGGCAGTGCGGCGTTGTCGCGGTACGGGCTGTGGCTCGAGCGGCGGATGGCTAACGCACGGCCGCCGGGGCACATGCTCCCGCCCATCTCCCTTACCATGGCGGCGCCACCGGAGTAGGGAGCCGCGGCGCCGATGCGCCAACGACAGCAGTCAACGCGCAGCAACCCGTCGAATAGGCGCGGCATCGATACGCGCACACCGCAACCCGGCACTGGTAGACGGAGCTTCTTCTTCACATATTCCGCACATGAAGCGGCGCGACATGACCTATCGTATCGTCCCGCTTGCGAGCGACGAGGCGCGCGACGCGCGGCTCGGCGCGACCGTCGCCCAGCGCCTCGAGATGCTGGCCGAATTGTCGAAGCTCGCGTGGTTGGCGACGGGCCTTCCCTTCCCGCGTTACGACAGGCGGCACATGCCAGTACGCCTTACCACCCTACGCGAACAAGGTCGGTCAGAACAGCGGTGATCGACGACTTCCGCGATTTTCTTCGCGAGCTGATGGCCGCGAACGTGCAATTTTTGGTCGTCGGTGCTCACGCGCTAAGCGTGCATGGCGTCCCGCGCGCGACGGGCGATCTCGATGTCTGGATGCGCCCGGATGGTGACAACGCATCGCGACTCATGACCGCGTTGGAGCGATTTGGTGCGCCAACGACGGAGTTGAACATTCGCGCCGCGGACTTCAGCAAGCCCGAGATGGTCGCGCAGCTCGGCGTCCCACCTTACCGAATCGACATCCTGACGTCCATCAGTGGCGTGGATTTCGATGCAGCCTGGTCCGATCGCACGAACGGAGAGATCGCCGGCGTGTTGGTGCCAATTCTCGGGCGCCGGACGTTTGTCATCAACAAGCGAGCGACTGGCCGAACGAAGGACTCCGCCGATCTCGAAGCGCTTGGCGAGTCATAGCTGTCGCACGGCACAGGCCGTCGCGGCCCAGCGATGCGTGCCGGCCCGCCGCCTCAGCGCGGCGGCGCGACCGGATTCACCACCGGCGAACTCACCTGCGCCATCGCCGTACGCAGCTTGGGCAACTCCCTCGAGATGATGTCGTTCAACTTGCCGATCGTCGCGATGAGCTGCTTCTTCGATTCATCGAGCGTGCGGTGCTCGGCGTCCGTCGGCGTCGCGGACGAGGCCTCGAGACCGCCTAACAGATCGTAGGCGCTGCCGATCGCTGTTCCGTACGATTCGCCGAACCCGCGGTGCACCGTCCGGAGCAGCGTCGCGATGTGATTCACGATGCTGTCGGCGGCCGAGCCCTTGTGGCTCCCGACCAGCGCACGCGCGCGCGCCACCTCGGTGTCCACCTCCGCCAGCGCGCGCTTGCCATCTCGGAACGCGCGGGTCAGCGAATCGATTTCGGCGCTCATGTCCTCGCGCGCGCGCAGCGCATCGGGCGTGGTCGCGGCGGCAGAATCGCGCCGCACGTGCACGGTCTGTGTGAGCGTCGCGCCATCCGCGAGGAGGCGCACGGTGTAGTCGCCTGGTGCGACGTACGGCGCGCGCGGTGCGCCATAGAAGCCGGAGTCGTCGGGCGCCGGCGCAAATGCGTACTGTGTGTGCAGGTCCCAGAGGACGCGGTGCAGGCCTGCGCCGACCGGACCCGACAACTCGCGGACTGTGGCGCCGCTTCCGTCAGCAATCTCGATGCGCACGCTCGAATCGCGCGTGGCGGCCGAGTCGGCCAAGCGGTAGGTGATGAGCGCGCCGACCGGTGTGTTAGGCGACAACAACTGCTGCAATCCGGCCAACGGCTGGTCGCGCCACTGGTAGTACTCGGTGGCCGTGCGCATCGGGAACAACCGCGCGCCCTGCTTGGCCATGGCCGAATCCTCGAGCGCGCGAATGTCGTCGAGGATGATGACGCTGCGTCCGTACGTGCCTAAAATGAGATCGTTGGTGCTGTCGTCGACGAGAATGCGATCGACCATCACGCGCGGCAGCGTCCCACCGGGAAATTGCCAATGGCGGCCGCCATCGAACGTCCAATAGAGTCCGAACTCGGTGCCCGCAAAGAGCACGCTGGGATTGCGCGGGTCTTCGGTGAGCGTCTGAACCGGAGTGCCCGGCGGGAGATCACCGGCGATCGATGTCCACGTTGCGCCGCCGTCGGTGGTCTTGAAGACGTATGGCGCGAGATCATCGTCGTAGTGTCCGTCGAACGTGACGTAGGCCGTGCGCGCGTCGAACTTCGACGCGCGAACCGCGCTCACCCAATGAGCGGCGCGGAGGTGAAACCGCGGCGTGAGGTTCGTCCAGTGCGCACCGCCGTCGGTGGTCATCTGGACGCTCCCATCGTCCGTCCCGACGTACATCGTTCCGGCGGCCTTCGACGATTCGCTGATCGTCGTGATGTTGCCGTAGAGTCCGGTGCCATCGTCGCGCGACGGCGTGGTGCTGTCGCGCAGCGGAATGCCCTCGCCCAGGCTCAGCTTCTTCCAGTCTTTCTCGTTTCGCGTGAGATCCGGGCTCAACACCTTCCACGTGGTGCCGCGATCGCTGGTCGCGAGCAGCTTGTCGGCGCCATAGTAATACGTGTGCGGATCGTTAGGCGAGAGGAGGATGGCCGTGTTCCAGTTGAACCGGTACGGTTGGGCCGAATCGGCCGACAGCGGTGTGATGCGCCGCTCTTCGCGCGTCACGAGATCCACGACATAGCCCCGGCCGTTCTGCGAGTTCGTGTACACGAAGCGCGGGTCCGTTGGATCGACCGCCACCTGGAACCCGTCGCCGTACTCGAGAAACGTAACGCCGACGTCGGTGAGCGAGCCGCGCGAGTGCGTTCCACTCGGGAAGGTGAACGTGCCGAGGTCCTGCAATCCGCCGTAGATCCAGTACGGATCGCGATGGTCGATCGCAATGTCGTACAACTGGCCGATCGGCAGATTGTTGATGTATTCCCAATGGCGCGCGCCGTCGTAGGTGAACCACACCCCGCCATCATTGCCGAGCATCATGTGGTCCGGCTGATGCGGATCGATCCAGAGCGCGTGGTTGTCGGGATGCACGCGTACGTTCACAGAGTCCTCGGTGAACGTCTTGCCGCCGTCGATCGACACGTGCAGCGCGGTCAGCGGCACCCACACGTTGTTCGGGTTGGTCGGATCGACGCGGATCTGGCCGTAATAGTTTCCGCGCTCATCGAGGCGATTCTGGCGCGTCCACGTGGCGCCGCCGTCGGTCGAGCGAAAGACGCCGCCGTTCCGGCTTTCGATCACCGCGTACACGATGCGCGGGTCGCTCTTGGCGATCGCCACGCCGATGCGGCCGACGTTGCCGGTCGGCAGTCCGTTAGTCAGCCTCGTCCAGGTGCCGCCGCCGTCGAGCGAGCGCCAGAGGCCGCTCCCCGGTCCGCCGCCCACGAAGCCGAAGGCGCGGCGGCGCCGCTCGTACGTCGCCGCGAACACGGTGCGGCCGTCGTCGCCCAACGCCACATCGATCACTCCGGTGTTGGCATCGACGCCCAGAACTTTCTTCCACGTGACGCCGCCATCTTTCGTCCGGTAAAGACCGCGCTCCTCGTTAGGCCCGAACAAGTGGCCGGCCGCCGCGACGAACACGGTGTTGGGGTCGTGCGCGCTGATCACGACACGCCCGATGCTTTGCGTCTCCTTGAGTCCCATGTACTGCCAGGTCGTGCCGCCATCGAGCGAACGATAGACGCCGTCGCCCCACGTGGACGTCTGGCGGTTGTTCGCCTCGCCCGTGCCGACCCACACGATGTTCGGGTCGCTGGGCGCAATCGCGATGTCGCCGATCGAGAGATCGCTGCCGGATCGATCGAAGACAGGCTGCCACGTGACGCCGTTGTCGCGGCTCCGGAACACGCCGCCGCTCGCCGAGCCGACGAAGATGATGCGCGGATCGTCCGGCACGGCCTCGATGTCATCCACGCGGCCGCCGAATGACGCCGGCCCGATCGCGCGCCAGGCGGTATCGGGCCAGCCGGCCGCCTGGGCAGCAGCCGTGCAAGGCGCTGCGCCGAACAGAACGGCCGAGACACCGGCGGCCAGCGCCGGCACGCGAACGGAGCAATGCGTCATTGGTGGAACGTGCCTCCTTTCGGCAGTCCGTCGGTGAGCGGCTCGAGCGGCTTGACTTCGATCGAACCGGTCGTTGCCGGGTCGCTGTCGGACCCCGGATTGCCGCCCTTGATGATCGAGCGCGGCTTGCCGTTGATCTGCCACGCGTACACGTAGCGTCCTGTCGTGAGCGGAATCGTGACCACCCACGTGTCGCCCTCGCGCGTGGCCGGAATCGAGTCCAGCGTGAAGTCGCCGACGATGGCGACCGCCGTGTCGCCGGCTGCCTGCGCCACCGGCAGCTCGAGGCGAACGTGCTGGCCCCAGTGCCGCTGGAGCAGCAGATGATGATCCGGATCGACGTGCACCGCGACGACCGAATCGACGCCGGCCAATGCGACCGTGTCCGCTTTCTTCGTTAGGCGGACACGCCGGCGCACCGTGGTGCCGGACGCAGTCGTCAGTGCGACGTCCAACGGCAGGTCGAACGGCGGCGTCGCTTGCACTTGCGTGAGAATCAACCGCCGCCCGCTCACGTCGGCGCGAACATCGGGTACCAGCTTCTCGCTGAACCACGGCATCGCGAACGAGGTCAGATCACGCTTGGCCGCATGTGACATCGCATCGATCAGTTCCCGATAGCCCGCCGTCTTGCCGTCCGCCTGGCGTTGGACGTACTCGCGAATGCCGCGGTCGTACGCGCTGTCGCCCAACAGCTCGTCGAACATGTGGAAGATCCAGGCGCCCTTGGAGTAGTGCACGCTGCCGTTGTCCGGGCTGCCGAGGATGCTGATCCGGCCCTCGGAGCCGAGCATGTAGCCGTTGCGGAGGCGGTTCCAATACTCACGCTCGACGGAGTCGCCGTACATCGCCCGCAGCATCACCGACTCGGCGAAGGTGGCCCAGCCTTCGCGCAGCATGTTGGCGGCCGGTCCCGTGGCGTTCATGGTCCAGGCGTGCGACACCTCGTGTGCGAAGACGAACGACGGTCCGCGGACGCCTAACGCGACCAGCTGCTCGGCCTTGCTTCCCGACACCACCGCCTCGTTCATGCGCACCGAGAATCCGCGGGGGCCGATGGCCCGGTCTTCGACGGCCGCGATGTACGGCGGGTTGGGGCCGCCGAACCGCGCGTTGAGCACGCTGTCGATGGGCCGCAGCGCTCTGGCCAGCGAATCGTGCGAGAAATGGAACGAGGGAGTCGTGAACGTCTCGAACGTCACGCCGCGCACGTCGCTCGTGACCGGGCGCCAGTCGCGATCGTAGATCATGCTCAGCAGCCACGTCGGGTACGTGCTGTGGCCGGTCACGGTTCGCACGCCGCCGATGACCGTGTCCCGCTGCGGCAGCGTCGTGGTGAGATAGTACTCGGCCGGCAGATGGACCGTCATGGTGGCGGGGCCGAGGTCATTGGCGCTGTTGTAATCGAAGAACGGATGCCAGGCGTCGGTGTTGTGAAAGGCGCCGTACGCGGGCAGCGAGTCGCCCGACGACGCAGCGACGGCGCGCGATGGACCGCTCGCGTCGCGCAGCGTGTACGACAGCGCGAGTTGCGCATGGCCGCGCCGCGGCGCCGCGATCCAGAGCACGCCGCCGCCTAACGTCCAGGCCACGGAGTCACCATCGAAGCGCAAGCGCGCGATGCGGACATCGTTGTTGAGCCGGACGGCCATGCCGTACTCGGTCCCGACGATCACCGACAACGTGTCTTCGACGTGGATGTCGCGGGCCGGCGCGAGATCGACGTGCAGCACCTGGCCGTGGATGTAGTTCAGCGTATCGATCGGCAGCTGCCGCACGATGCGCCAGCTGCCCTGGTGCATCGCCGCTTCGTAGAAGCCGGAGAAATGCCGTACGAGATTGGTTTCGTCGCCGCCGTTGCCCGCCTTGACGATCCCCGTGAGCAAGAGCACCGCGCGTTGGGCATCGCGCCGGACGACGCGCATTGTACGTGCCTCGCGGGTCAGCTTGCGTTGGGCGGCGCTGTGCACGACCGCGCGGCTCAACGAATCCGGATCGATGCTGTCGAAGGCGGCCGGCGAGCCGGTGGCGAACCGGCTCAGGAAGAGCGCGCCCAGCGAATCCGGAGTCGGCGCGCCCACGCTACCCGCGACGACGGGCGTCACGCTGCGCGGCGGCGTCGAGCAGGCGGCAACCGCGAGCGCGACAGAGACAAGAGTCAGACGTCGAGCGAATCGCATGCGATCAGCGCGCCTCGGGCAGTCGTTGCGTGACGCGGCCGTCCGCGTCGAGGAACTGGAGTGACGGCGTGCCGAGCGAGTCGACCATGAGTTTGATGCGCGGATGCCCCTGGCGATCGGACAGCATCACAATGGATTCCTTGGCCGCGCCCTTGCCGATGTAGGCGCGCGATATGCTGCCGAATTCGCCCTTGGCGATCATGTTCTTCCGGAACTCCTGGAAGCGCCGGGTCTTGTCCGAACCGTCCGGCAGCTTGCGGTACACCATGGCGCTCTCGGCGAAGGCCTGAATGGGCACGTTAGGCCGGTCCTGGATGTCGAGCCCGGCTTCGCGCGCGCCGTTCTGGTCGTGGTACGAGAGCGTGACAGTCTCGTCCTGGTTGTATTGATCGAACGTCAGGCCCGCTCCGGCGGTGTAGCCGTCGGCGGTTTTCCGGCCGTTGAACGTCAGGCCGCCGTCCTCGTTGCCTTCATCGTGGAAGAAGATGACGCCAGCGCCGCGGCCGCCGTCGCC
>DAHUXU010000666.1 GCA_027307005.1 Gemmatimonadota bacterium | reverse complement strand
GGATGCGCCGGATTCCTGCCCCAGAACTGCGGCCAACCGCGCCATTCGCAGATCATTCCGTTAGACACCGTCCACATGACCGCGACGATCGACTCGACGATTCAGGTCCCGATGCGTCCGTTCTTCGGGAGCATCGGCGACGCGCCGCCGCCGGATTCGGGCCGGCTCTCGAGCAATCCGCCGGGCACGCACGCGGGCAACATGGACAACCGCTCGCTCACCGTCGGCACCACGCTGTACATCCCGGTGCACGCGCCGGGTGCGCTGCTCGAGATCGGCGACGGCCACGCGGGTCAGGGCGACGGCGAGGTGGACCAGACGGCGATCGAGACGTCGCTCACCGGCCGGTTCCAGGTGATCGTGCGCAAGGATCTCCACTTCGAGTGGCCCCGCGCCGAGACGCCCACCGAGCTCATGACGATGGGCATGGACAAGGATCTGACGCAGGCGACGCGCGTCGCCGTACAGCAGATGGTCGATTTGTTGGGCGAGCAGTTAGGCCTGCCGCACGACAAGGCCTACGCGCTGGCGAGCGTCGCCGCGGATCTCAAGATCGCCGAGCTGGTGGACGGCAACATGTGCGTGTACATGACTATCCCGAAGAAGATCGCCGGACCGACGTTCAAGCCCGAGGCAGCGACGGGCGCCGGCCCCTGATGCGGCACCGCATGGACGCTCAGGGACCGACCGTTCCGGTCAACCATCCGTGCCGCACGCGGAGCTGATTGGCGGTTGCGTTCGGATCTTCCACCACCGTGTACTCGGTGCCGCGCGGCCCGGGTTGTGACTGCAAGCGCAAGCCGGCCTCGGCGAGCGACGCCGCGAACGGCGGATCTTCGACACCGCCCACGTATCGGTCGAACCACGGCGTCAGATCCGCGCCGGCCGCCTCGCTCGCGGCGCGCACCACATCGTCTTCGGTGTAGCCGCGTCCTTGCAGGTAGTAGCTTGCGTTAGGCGCGTCCCAGGTCATGCGCTTGAGCGCGCGCAGCGCATCGTCCAGCGATCTCGCGTTGTGCGTCCGTTCTCGGATGTCGAGGTCGAGCAGCAGCGCGAGGCCTTCGCCTTTGGTGTAGTACGAGAAGAAGCTCCCGCGGTCGACGCGCATCGGCGTCGCCGCGCCATCCCAGAACGGCGCCAGAAACGACGCCATGCGCGCCGAGACGACTTTGCGGCCCGGGGACTCCAGGTTTGCGTCGATGACGTGGGCGAGCGTCTGGTAGTAGTCATCTTTGCTCACGATCCCGGCGCGCAGCAGTCCGATTTCGCCGTAGTACTGCGTCCATCCCTCCGCCACCCACAGGCTCGGTTCATACCGCTCGGACGAATAGTCGAACGGCCCGAGCAGCATCGGCCGGATGCGCTTCACGTTCCACGTGTGGAAATACTCGTGCGCCGCGTCTGAGATCGTCGCCATCACGGCCGACGAATCGGTCCATGGCGCGCGCGTTTGGATTTGCGTCGAGTACAGATGCTCCATCCCGTCGCTGCCGTCGTAACCCACGTTGAACAGGAAGGTGTACATGGTGAGCGGCGGCGGCGCGACGACGGTGTTCTCGTAGCGCACGATTTTCTCGACGGCGCTGACGAAGCCCTGGTGATAGCCGTTCTGCGACCCGTTGTGGTGCACGACGACGCGATAGAGCCGGTTGTCCACGGTGAAGCTGTCGACGTCGAAGTGCTTGGCCACTTCGGTGGGCGTGTCGATCATCTCGTCGTAGTTCGCGAAGCGGAATTGGCGCTGGTCGGGCGACGTGCTGGCGCCGTTGATGATGTGCCATCCGTTGGGCGGGGTCACGGCGAGCGAGACCGAGTCCGGCTTGTGTCCCACCACGTACATGAACAGCGACGCGCCGTTCCAGTTGGCGTGCGCGGTGTCGAGGACGCTGAACGTGCCCGACAGGTTGTCGGCGAACACGCGGTAGCGCATGGTGACGTGCGTCGCGCCGGCGGGATAGATGCGCCAGAGCGAGCCGTTTTCGCGATCGAAGCGTACGGGTCGGCCGTTCGCACCCTGCACCGACTCGTCGCGCACGTTGCGCGCGAAGTCCATGCGCGCATAGCGGCCCGGCGACCAGACGGGCATCTGGAGCCGGAGCGTATCGCCTAACGAGCCGCCGATGTCGATCTGGATCTCGTACAAGTGCCCGATCGTGTCGGGCATCGCGATGGCGTACGCGATGTGGAAGCGCGGGCCGGACGCGCGCTCCGCGTTGGGCGCGGGGTGCGCGGTGGCGCAGGCCGCGAGGACCGCGGCGATCGCGGCGACGGTCAGGAGCCGGACGCCCCGGCGCATGTGGTTAGGCATTGATCGTCAGCGCGACAGCGCGTGCATCGGCACCGGGCCGCGCGGGCGCTCGCTCTCCTTGAACAGGTAGGCGCACGGTTCCAGCCGCGCGCCGCGCGCGTCGGCCACCGCGAACTGCAGCCCCGAATAGATGTTCGCGCTGCCGTACCGGCCGTCCTTCGCGATCGCGTAATACGTCAGGTCGTAGCGCGGCCGCTTGCGCTCATCGACCAGGCGCGCCTCGGTCATCTGGATGGCGCGCTGCAGCGCCCGCAGGCATGCCTCTTCCGGCGATGCGCCGTTCCGCATCTGCTCGACGACGAAGAACGCGCCAGCGATCTTGATGTTGGCTTCCCCGCGTCCCGTGCTCCCGGACGCTCCGACATCGTTGTCGCAGTACTGGCCGGCGCCGACGATGGCGCTGTCGCCGACGCGGCCGGGAATCTTGTAGGACATCCCGCTCGTCGTCGTCACGCTGCCGATGTCGCCGCCCGCGGTGACGGCGTTCATGTTGATGGTGCCGTGCGTGAATTGCACCTTCACGTCGTCGTCGTGGTCGAGCCAGGCATCGTTCGGATCGTGGTTGGCTTTCCACTTGAGCCAGATCTGCCGCGCTTCATCGGTGAGCAGGTTCTGCTCCTTGAAGCCCATCTCGAGGGCGAATTTCTTGGCGCCGGCGCCGACGAGAAAGATGTGGTCGGTGTAGTCCATCACCGCCTTGGCGACGAGCGACGGCGTCGCGATGTCCTCGATCGCGCCGACGGCGCCGGCGCGCCGCGTCGGCCCGTGCATGCACGACGCATCCAGCTGGACGACCCCGTCTTCGTTAGGCAGACCGCCGAGCCCCACCGAGTGGTCGGTCGGATCGAGCTCCGTGATGTTGACGCCGGCGATCGCCGCGTCTAACGGATCGGCGTTCTGGAGCATCATCTCGCGCGCCTTGGCGACGCCGCGAATGCCGTTGGCGCTCGAGACGACGGCGGGACGGTTGTCGGCGGCCGCGCCGCGCCGGCGCCCGACCGGCGAATCCGGCAACGCAGACGCGCTCGCCGTCCGGGCCATCGCGAGACCGGCGGCAGCGGCGGCGCCGGCGCCAATGAAATCACGGCGGGTGAGAGACAATCGGTGCCTCCTCGAGCCAAGGGAACTGCGAACGCCGCGAATTTGATCCGCGGCCCCGCGCGAAGCAACCGCAACAGCGCCATCCCACGCTTCGAGGGACACCAGGCGCCAGCTCGCTCGGTACCGGTGCAGTTTGGGGTGCCGGCGCGGGGACGAGTGCCGGAATAGATGCGAGGTGGTGAGCTTCCTCGCTCTGGAAATATCATCAAAGCGAGGAAGCCCACCACGGGCGAGAAGGGTGCCTCGCGCCACTCGGGTCGCGACTGATGAGTCTCAGCCCCGTACTGACCAAACTGTACCTCTACCGCTCGCTCTTTCCGTTGTCGGCCGCGAACGTAATCTTCCGACGTTGCGAAAGCGCTCGAATCTCATCATCCGACGCCTGATCGAAGGAGTCTCAATGGCGAACACCGTCCAGGCCGACCAAGTGGCGCAGATGTGTGATGAGCGGCGCACTGCGATCATGGCGCTGTGCCAGAAGTTGGCCACCGACGGCGCGCACTACCTCTGGGGCGCCGAAGGCCTGCGGCCGTCCAGTAAGGCGCCACAATACTTCGCTCCTCGGGCGGTCAGACTCGACCAATCGGCGCGCGGATCGACGACGTTCGCGGCCGCACAGCACTTCGATCAGCACGCGCAACGATTCGTATGCGCAGGCCGCTGCTTCGCGGTGTCGTTGCCGGCGAACGCGATCATCGCCAACGCAGCGTCTGACAACAAGCTGGAGGCATTCATCAAGAACTGCATCGACAAACATCTCGAGCCGTGGAACTGCCACGAGAAACTCACGCCGCGGTTGATCCTGGGTACCGGAGATGGCGAACCCCGGGACTACAAGGAAAGCACCGAGTACACCAAGCAGACGCACGGGCACTTGGACAAAACGCTCGTCTGGGGCGAGTCTTGTAACGACAAGCTGCACTTCGACTGCGGCGGATTCGTCCGGTGGGTCGTCTCGCAGGTCTGCGGGATGTCGATTGCGGGCATCAGCACGTATCCCACGCAGAAGAACGCGCTCGGCCAGCCCATGGCGAGATTGCTGACGAAAGATGATACCGTGATGAAGGCCGACATCCTCGTCTACGCCGGCCACATTGCGTTTGCGACGGGCACGCCGGCGGTGAAATACGACCCGCAAACGCACTACAGCGTTGCGCAGGCCGACTGCGCGACGAACGGCGTCAACTACAACGTCGTGCATCCACAAGACAACACGTCGTGTATTCGTCTGTCCGACTCGACGCTGGTCGGCAGCGTAATCGCAAGCGCCGTTCGCGCAGGCATGGATGTCCTTTCTTTCGGCCCGCGCGCCTGAGCTTCGTCCTTCCGCCTGCACGGCCTAACGACCTGTGGACCTCCACCGCTTCGCGTTTTTTCAGGGCTTTCCCGCCGAGGAGCTCGAACAGCTCGGCGCCGCCGTAACGTCCGCCGCCTTCGACGCCGACCGCTTCGTGTTCCGCGAAGGCGACCCGCGCCGTATCTTCGCCCTCATCGAGAGCGGCAGCATCGCCATCGAGAAAGGCGGCGACGGACGCGCCGTCCGCCTGGCAACGTTAGGCACCGGCGACGCCCTCGGCGAGGGCATGCTGCTCGAGGAAGACGCGCCCCACGGGACGAGTGCGCGCACGCTCGAACCGACGACCATCGCGTTCTGGAACGCGCTCGACGTCCGCGCGATCCTGCAAGAACGGCCGGCCCTCTATGCACGCCTCGTCGCCCGCGCCGCCCGCGCCATCTCCCAGCGCCTCCGCTCCGCCGACGCGACCCTCGCCGGCCACGGCCGCATGCTGGGCTTCGCCGACGGACGCCGGCGGCGCGAGCACGATCTGTTAGGCGAGCGCGACGTCCCCGACGATGCCATGTACGGCATCCAGACGCTGCGCGCCCTCGAGAACTTCCCGATCACCGGCCTGCCGGTGCGCGAATTTCCCGTCCTCATCGCCGCGCTCGGCGCCGTCAAAGAAGCGGCAGCGCTCGCCAACGCGGAGCTGGGCCTCCTGCCGACTCCAATCCGCGATGCCATCGTCGCCGCCGCGCGAGAAATCCGCGCCGGCCGCCACCACGAACATTTCCTCGTCGACATGATCCAGGGCGGCGCGGGCACCTCGACCAACATGAACGCCAACGAGGTCATCGCCAATCGCGCGCTCGAGCTCCTCGGCCACAAGCGCGGCGAGTACGAGACGGTCCACCCCAACAATCACGTCAACCTCTCGCAGTCGACGAACGACGTCTATCCAACCGCGATCAAACTTGCGCTGCACGCAAGCATCGAAGAATTGCGCGATGCGATGCGCACGCTCGCCAACGCGTTCCTCGACAAAGGCGCCGAGTTCGCCGCGCTCCTCAAGATGGGCCGCACCCAGTTGCAGGACGCCGTCCCCATGACGCTGGGCCAGGAGTTCGCCGCGTTCGGACATACGATGCTCGAGGACGTCGACCGCCTCGCGGAAACGCAGGGCCTGCTCCGCGAGATCAACATGGGCGCGACCGCCATCGGCACCGGGATCACCGCGCCGGGCGGATACGCCGAACGCGTGCGGGCGCACCTCGCGGCGATCACCGGCCTTCCGTTAGTCACCGCACCCGACCTCGTCGAAGCCACCGCCGACACTGGCGTGTTCGTGCAGCTGTCTGGAGTGCTCAAGCGCTGCGCGGTCAAGCTCTCGAAGATCTGCAACGACCTCAGACTGCTCAGCTCGGGCCCGCGCGCCGGGTTGGGCGAAATCAATTTGCCTCCCATGCAACCCGGCTCATCCATCATGCCGGGCAAAGTGAACCCGGTCATCCCCGAAGTCGTGAATCAGGTGTGCTTCGACGTGATCGGCGGCGACGTCACCGTCACCGTCGCCGCCGAGGCCGGCCAGCTGCAGTTGAACGTCTTCGAGCCGGTGATCGCGTTCCGCCTCCTCAGCGCGCTGGCCGAGATGCGCAACGCCTGCCAGGTGCTCCGCGAACGCTGCGTGACCGGCATCACGCCTAACGAACAGCGCCTCCGTTGGTTCGTCGATCATTCGATCGGCGTCGTCACCGCGCTGCTGCCGGCCATCGGCTACGAGGCGGCCACCCAGGTGGCGCGCACCGCGCTCGAGACGGGACGCAGCGTGAAAGACGTGGTCCTCGAATCGAAGCTGCTCACGCAGGATCAGCTCGCCGACATTCTCGATCCGGTCCGCATGGCCGGCGCCGAACGCGCGCGTTAGACCAACCGCACTTCCGTGCCGCGTCCACGACTCGACCCCTCCGTGTTCCACCTGCCCGTGGAGCGCATGCGCGAGGGCTACTACTCCGACAAATATTTCGTTCGCGCGCGAGACATCCTCAAAGCGGATCGCCACGCACCACGGGTCACCATGCAGGTCTTCGGTAAGGCACACGCCTTCCTCGGCGGCATGGACGAGGCCATCGCGATTCTCAAGCTCTGCGCCGACGACTGGTCCGCCTTGACGGTGCACGCGCTCTATGACGGCGACGCGATCGCGCCGTGGGAAACCGTGATGACCATCGAAGGCCCGTACGACGGATTCGCGCATCTCGAGACGCTGTATCTCGGCGTCCTCGCGCGACGCACGCGCGTCGGGACCAACACCCGGCGCGTCGTCGACGCGGCGAAGCCGAAATCGGTGCTGTTCTTTCCCGCCCGACACGACCACTGGTTGGTGCAGACGGGCGACGGCTACGCGGCGCACGTGGCGGGCGCCATCGGCGTGTCCACCGATGCGCAGGCGAGTTGGTGGGGATCGAGCGGCATCGGCACGGTCCCGCACGCGCTCATCGCCGCGTACGATGGCGACACCGTGCTCGCGACGCAGAAATTTGCGAGCTGCATGGATCCCGACGTGCACATCATCACGCTCGTCGATTACGACAACGATTGCGTCGGGACATCGCTGGCCGCGGCCCGCGCGCTCGGGCGCCGCCTGTGGGGCGTGCGCCTCGACACGTCGGAAAATATGGTTGACCAATCGATTTTGCCGCAAATGGGGAGCTTCACGCCGACGGGAGTGAATCCGCAGCTCGTGTACAGCGTCCGTCGCGCGCTGGATGGCGAAGGATTCAACGATGTTCGCATCGTCGTCTCGGGCGGATTCACCGTCGAAAAGATCCGCGCCTTCGAGGAAGCCGGCGTGCCAGTGGACTCGTACGGCGTGGGATCGTCGCTCTTTAGCGGCCAATTCGACTTCACTGCCGACGTCGTGCGTGTGAATGGGCATTCGCAGCACAAGGCTGGTCGTGAAGAGCGACCGAACCCACGGCTCGCGCCCGTGTCGTGACGTGCGTGGTTTCGTCTTGATTTACCTCGCGTGAGCCGATACCTTCCGCGCCAAATGCACAGCCTCGGACGCGCCCCTTCCACGCGTCTGCTCATCGAACGTCTATCAGGATTCGGGATGACTGGTTTTCACCGCGCGCGCCGCACCGTCTACGCCGCGCTGACTCCGGTGTTCGTCCTCGGCCTTGCCGCGTGCGCCGGATTCCCCAACACCATCTTCGGCGCCCACTCCGAGATCGGACGCACCGAAGACCGGCTTACGTATCTCCTGCTCATTTTGGGCGGCCTCGTCTTCGTGCTCGTCGAGGGCACCCTCATCTGGGCACTGTTCAGGTTCCGAGCACGACCCAACGCAACGACGCCGCAACAAACGCACGGCAATACGACACTCGAAATCACATGGACACTCATACCGGCGGTGATCCTCGCGATCATTGCTGTGCCGAGCGTCCGCGCGATTTTCGAGACGCAAGCTGCGGCGGCGGCCGGGTCAGTGCAGGTCGAAGTCATCGGACATCAATGGTGGTGGGAGTTCCGATATCCGCAGTACAAGATTGTCACGGCGAACGAGCTCTATCTCCCAGTCGGACGCACCGCCAGCTTCACGTTGCGCACCGACGATGTGATCCATTCGTTCTGGATACCGCAGTTGGCGGGCAAACGCGACGTTGTCCACAAGGAGAAACCCAACTACCTGTGGTTCACGCCCGACTCCGCCGGCGCATGGAACGGCTTCTGCGCCGAGTATTGCGGCACGTCGCACTCGAACATGCGGTTCCGCGTCTTCACGGTGAGCCCGGAGCAGTTTGCGGCGTGGGTCAAGCATCAGCAGAGTGGTCCCGCGTTCCCCGCGACGGCGGCGGCTCCCACACAGCCAGACACGAGCAAGAAGCCTGCGGCTGCACCGGCGGCGCCCGCCGCGGCATCGCTCGCCAGCGCCGACACGAACTCCGCGACGTATCCGCGCGATCAGTTGCCTACGTGGACGGTTCCCGAGACGCCGCTTCCGACCGACGAGCATTTCGACGGGAGCACGATCGCCAAAGCAGATGCCGGCCGCGGCGCGCAGCTCTTCAAGACCGCGGCGTGCATCGGATGCCATACGATCCAGGGCGTATCGCCCGGCATCATCGGGCCTAACTTGACGCACGTCGGCAGCCGGACAACGATCGGCGCCGGTCTGTACCCGAACGACATGAAGCACCTGACCATGTGGATCAAGGACGCGCGGCTCATGAAGCCCGGCGTGATCATGCCGCCCATGGGCAAAGGCCTGCCCGAATCGATGGGCGCCTTCGACGATCAGCAGATCGCCGATCTCGCCGCGTATCTCTCGTCCCTGAAGTAACGGAGACCCGGAATGGCAACCACAGTCGCGGCGCCGTCAGTCACGGGCAAAGCGCACAAATACGAAAGCGGGATCTGGAGCTGGCTCGCCACAACGGACCATAAGAAGATCGGCCAGTTGTACTTGTACACGGCCATCGGGTGGTTCGTGATCGGCGGCATCGAAGCCCTCTTCATCCGGTCGCAGCTCTACGGGCCTAACGGACGCCTGGTCTCCGCCGACACGTACAACCAGCTGTTCACGATGCACGGCACGACCATGATTTTCATGGCCATTATGCCGTTGTCGGCCGCGTTCTTCAATCTTCTGATTCCCCTGCAGATCGGCGCGCGCGACGTCGCATTCCCGCGCCTGAACGCTTTCAGTTATTGGGTGTTCCTCGCCGGCAGCTTGTTCATGAACGCATCGTGGCTCATCCACGCCGCGCCCGACGGTGGCTGGTTTGCGTACGCTCCGCTCAACACGCGCCAGTTCAACCCCGGCATCAACATGGACTTCTGGGTGATCGGCTTGCAGATCCTCGGACTGTCCTCGCTCGCGGCCGGATTCAATTTCATCACCACGATCATCAACATGCGCGCGCCGGGCATGCACTTCATGCGCATGCCCGTGTTTACGTGGGCCGCATTCGTTACCCAGTTCCTGATCATACTCGCGTTTCCGATCATCACCGTCGCGGTCACGTTCCTGCTCTTCGACCGCTTCTTCGGCACCAAGTTCTACGAGATCACAGCAGGAGCCGATCCGCTGCTCTGGCAACACCTCTTCTGGTTGTTCGGGCACCCTGAGGTCTACATCCTCATCTTGCCGGCATTCGGCCTCGTGTCGGAGGTGCTGCCGACCTTCGCGCGCAAGCCGCTGTTCGGCTACCCGGTGATGGTGTACTCGCTCATCCTGATCGCCTTCCTCGGCTTCGGTGTGTGGGCGCACCATATGTTCGCGGTCGGCATGGGACCGGTGGCCGACTCGATCTTCAGCATCACCACGATGCTCATCGCCATCCCCACGGGCGTGAAGATCTTCAACTGGC
>DAHUXU010000114.1 GCA_027307005.1 Gemmatimonadota bacterium | reverse complement strand
ACGACGCGATTCTCGACCAGCAAGTG
Organism: Gemmatimonadota bacterium; assembly: GCA_027307005.1. Taxonomy (GTDB): domain Bacteria; phylum Gemmatimonadota; class Gemmatimonadetes; order Gemmatimonadales; family Gemmatimonadaceae; genus JADGGM01. Next base: position 4,508 of record DAHUXU010000114.1, on the reverse strand, counting down.
GCGCCCTCGGTCGGCTTCGGGTCCGACATGCTCGTGAACGCCGGCCACATCAAGAACTCCGGCGAAGAGGCCGTGCTCAACGTGACGCCCGTGCGCAGTGAGAATTTCCAATGGGACGCGGGCGTGTCCTTCTCGCACAACACGAACAAGATCATCAGCCTCGGCATTCCGGGCGTGACGTCGATCTCTCCGGGCACGTATCAGGAAGACGTCAATGGATTCCCGGTAGGCGCGTGGTTCCTGCGCAAGGTCGTGAGCGCCCAGGTCGATGGGACGGGCACCGCGTACAACATCATGTGCGCCGACGGCCATGGCGGGCAGGTCGACTGCGCGGACGCGCCTAACGTCTATCAGGGCTCGAGCGTGCCGACCAAGGAAGGCGCGTTCACGTCCACGTTCACGCTGTGGAAGCGCCTCAAGCTCTACGGCACGGTGGACTATCAGCTCGACTTCCAGAAGCTCGACGGCAACCTGCGCATCCGCTGCTACTTCGAGATCGGCGGCGTGTGCAAGGATCTCGCCGACCCGGTGCACGGCAACCCAATCATCGTTGCCGGCGCGCAGGAGGGCATTCCGTCGTACCTGATCAGCAACGCCAGCTTCTACCGGTTAGGCGAAGTCTCGGCGTCGTACGCGTTGTCGGACGAGATGGCGGCCAGGCTGCACGCGCGCTCGGCATCGCTCACGCTCGCCGGCCGCAACCTGGTGACCTGGACCAGCTACAAGGGACTCGATCCGACCGCCCAGTTCCTCGGCGGTTCGCGCGGTACCAGCGTGGCCTGGGAGCAGACGGTGACACCGACGCTCTCCTCGTTCCTGCTGACCTTGAATCTCACGTTTTGACCGACGACCTCACTCAGCCGACAACTCTCATGAAACTCTCGCAGAGTAACACCACGGCGCGACGGTCGAGACAGGGCATTCTGCTGTTCGGTGCGGCGCTCCTACTCAGCGCGCTCGCTGCCTGTGACAGCCTGCTCGACGTGCCTGTGCCGAGCCGCATTCCGGCGGGTCCGCTGGAGACGCCGTCCAATGCGGTTCTCTTGACGAACGGCGCGATCGGCGACTTCGATTGCGCGTTAGGCTCATTCATCATCGTGGGCGGCGAGCTGACGGACGAGCTCGAGGACGCCACCGAGACGGCCGCGCGATGGGTGTACGACAAGCGCTCGGTGCCCACGGACCAGGAACTCTACGCGATCGCGGATTGCGATGACGAAGGGACCTACATCCCGTCGAACCGCGCCCGCGAGTCGGCGGACAACGTCCTGCGCATCCTGCAGAACGCCACCGACGCCCAGGTGCCGACCGGCGTGAGCCGGGACAGCCTGATCGCGACCTTGGCCGCGTACGCGGGCTATGCCCGCATTCAGTTAGGCGAAATGTTCTGCTCGTCCGTCATCTCGACGCTGAACCCGGATGGAACCATCACGTACGGGACGGAGCTGACGCCGCAGCAGATGTTCCAGTCGGCCGACTCGTCGTTCACGCTGGCGATCACGACGGCGCAATCGTCGAACAACAATGAAGACGCGCTCGAGATGGCCTATATCGGGCGCGCTCGCTCAGAGCTGGATCAGGGCTTGTGGGACGCTGCCAAGGCAGACGCTGGGCAGATCACGGACGTGAACTACGAGCATGTCTCGACGGCGTCGGGTACGATTCCGCGCCGCGAGAACCGTGTCTGGGCCGAGAACAACAGCGTCGGCATCGAATCCTCCGTCGGACCGCGCTACCAGAACATGACGTATGACGGGGTGGCCGATCCGCGAGTCCCCACGAGGAATTTCGGCGCGGTGTCTGAATCCGGTCTCGAGGAGTGGCAGCAGCTCAAGTACACCGACGTCGGCGCGTCGATCCCGGTCGCCAAGTGGTCGGAGGCCCAGCTGATCATCGCCGAAGCCGACGTGCGCGACGGCGATCCGGCGAGCGCGATCACCATCATCAACGCGCTGCACGCACGCGCCGGCTTGCCGCCCTACATCGGCGCGACGGACCAGGCGTCGGTGCTCGCCCAGGTCATCGAGGAGCGGAGCCGAGAGTTGTTCCTCGAGGGCCAGCGCCTGTACGACGTCATCCGCAACAACCTGTCGCTGCAGCCGGCGCCCGGATCTCCGTATCGGAACGGCGGGCAGTACGGGCCCGACGGTTCGGCGCTGTGCCTGAAGCTGCCCGACATCGAGCGGGCGAACAATCCGAACCTGTCGCACTGAGCGAGCAGGCAAACGCTGTATAATGAAAACGGCGGCCCGTTAGGCCGCCGTTTTCGCATATCGGAGATCTTCCGGGCCTACATGTTCTCGACCATCGCCTTCCCGAACTCGCTCGTCTTGAGCAGCGTCGAACCGGGCATCAGCCGCTCGAAGTCGTACGTCACGCGCTTCTGCGCGATCGTTTTCTCGAGCGAGCGGACGATCAGATCCGCTGCCTCCGGCCACCCGAGATAGCGGAGCATCATCTCGCCGCTCAGAATCAGCGAGCCCGGGTTCACCTTGTCCTGGCCCGCGTACTTGGGCGCCGTGCCGTGCGTGGCCTCGAACACGGCGTGACCGGTGAGATAGTTGATGTTCGCGCCGGGTGCGATGCCGATGCCGCCGACCTGCGCCGCCAGCGCGTCCGAGATGTAGTCGCCGTTCAAGTTGGGCGTCGCGATCACGCTGTAGTCCTTGGGCCGCAGGAGAATCTGCTGCAGGAACGCGTCGGCGATCACGTCCTTGATCACCAGTCCGTTAGGCAGCTTGAGCCACGGGCCGCCGTCGAGCTCCGTGGCGCCGTACTCCTGGCGCGCCGTCTCGTAGCCCCAGTCGCGGAACGCGCCCTCCGTGTACTTCATGATGTTGCCCTTGTGCACCAAGGTCACGCTCGGATGCCGCTGCGCGATGGCATAGTCGATCGCCGCCCGCACCAGACGCTTGGTGCCGTCTTCCGAGATCGGCTTGATGCCGATGCCGCTGGAGTCCGGAAAGCGGATGGTGCGCGCTCCCAGCTCCTCGCGCAGAAACCGGATGAGCTTCTCGGCTTCCGGAGAGCGCGCCTTGTACTCGATGTCGGCGTAGATGTCTTCCGTATTCTCCCGGAAGATCACCATGTTCACATCCTGCGGCGCCTTGACCGGTGAGGGCACGCCCTCGAACCAGCGCACGGGTCGCACGCAGGCATACAGATCGAGTTGCTGGCGCAGCGCGACGTTGAGCGAGCGGAATCCGCCGCCGACCGGCGTCGTGAGCGGTCCTTTGATTGCGACCAGATATTTCGAGATCGCGGCCACCGTTTCCTCAGGCAGCCACGTATTGAGCACATTCTTGGATTTCTCGCCGGCCAGCACCTCGAACCACGCAATGCGACGCTTCGAGCCGTATGCTTTGCGGACCGCACCATCGAGCACGAATTGCGAGGCGCGCCAGATATCGGGCCCGGTGCCGTCGCCCTCGATGAACGGGATGATGGGCTCGGTGGGCACGGACAGCTTGCCATCACGCATGGTGATCGGCACGCCGTCGGCCGGTGCAAGGTGCTTGTATTCGGACACGGTGGAGGTCGACATGATGCTCCCTGGGCAGTCGTCGGTATGCGTTGGAACTCCTGAAAAGTGACGTCGGGTGTCATGAACGGCAACGGGAACGTCGAGGCGGTGGCGACGGCGATCCATGAGGCGTACGACGCCTACCAGAGCCGCTTTCGCGCCATCACGCGACGCGCGTCCGAGCATTTCGTGCGGCGCGAATGGCGCGAAGCGCAGCGCGATGCATCGGAGCGGATCGTGCTCTACAAGCAGCACGTGGACATGGTGCTGGCACAGACGCGCGCCATGTTGGGCGACTGCGTCACCGACGTCACGACGTGGGAAGAAATAAAGTGGATGCACGGCGCCCTCATCGCCGAGCGTGCCGACTGCGAGATCGCGGAGAGTTTTTTCAATTCGGTGACGCGGCGCATTTTCTCGACGGTCGGTGTGAACCCGTTGGTCGAATACGTTTTCCCCGACAACGAGCCCGGCGACATCGACGATGGGCCGCCGGTCACGCGGCGCTATGCGTGGCGGGACGACACGGCCGACGTCGTTCGACGCATGCTGCACGATCTGTCGTGGGATGTGGCGCGGTGGCGCGAGATGGACGGCGACGCCGAGCGGGTCGCCGAGCGCATCGACGCCGAGCTGCTCACGCTGCGGGGTGCGTTAGGCTTCGACGCGATCGAGGTGCTCGAGGCGCCGTTCTTCCGCAACAAAGGCGCCTATCTCGTCGGCCGCTTGCTGCGCGACGACGACAAGCCGGCGCTCCCGCTGCTGCTGCCGCTGCTCAACGGCGACGAGGGCATCTACGTGGATGCGGTGCTGCTGAGCGAGGACGAGGCGAGCATCGTCTTCGGGTTCAGTTGGTCGTATTTCCTCGTCGAGATCGCGCGCCCGCACGCAGTGGTCGATTTTCTCCACGGGATCATGCCGCTCAAGCGCATCGACGAGTTGTACAACTCGATCGGGTTCAACAAGCACGGCAAGACCGAGCTCT
>DAHUXU010000104.1 GCA_027307005.1 Gemmatimonadota bacterium | reverse complement strand
GCGCTCGATGAGCGACTCGTTGACCGCGTCGAGCATCTCGAGGAACGACATGTCCGCGCTGATGTCCGTGGCCTGATACGTCGCGAACGCGCCGGCCGCGCCGGCGTTCTCCTGCCGCCACACGTGCAAAGTGAACTTCACGCTCTCACCCCGGTGAGCCGTCGCGTCGTGCGCATCGCTACTTGTAACTCCGCTGCGACAGGTGGACGTTCTCGAACTCGAGCGGTTCCTCGAGGCGTTCGGGAGGCTGATCGCCGCCGCGGTACTGCCAGACGGCGACGTGCGCGAAGTGCGCGTCGTCGCGCAGCGCTTCTCCATCCGGCGTCTGGAACTCTTCGCGGAAGTGCGCGCCGCACGATTCCCGGCGCTCGAGCGCGTCCCGGCAGATCAGTTCGCCTAACTCGAGGAAATCCGCCACGCGGCCGGCCTGTTCGAGCGCCTGGTTGAGCTCGGCGGCGCTGCCGGGCACATCCACGTTGCGCCAGAAGTCGGCGCGGATCTCGGGGATCTTTTCGAGGGCGTACGCGAGGCCCCGCGCGTTGCGCGCCATGCCGCAATAGTCCCACATGACCTTGCCTAACTCGCGGTGGAACGAATCCACCGTGCGCGTGCCGTCGATGGCCAGCAGACGCGCCGTGCGCTCCGACACGCCGCGCTCCGCATCCCGGAACGCCGGGTGCGATTCGTCCACCCGCTCGAGTTTGGTCGACCCGATGTAGTCGCCCACCGTGTACGGGATCACGAAGTAGCCGTCGGCCAGCCCCTGCATCAACGCGCTCGCGCCTAACCGGTTGGCGCCGTGGTCCGAAAAATTCGCCTCGCCCGCCACGTGCAGCCCCGGAATCGTGCTCATGAGATTGTAGTCGACCCACAACCCGCCCATCGTGTAGTGCACGGCGGGATAGATGCGCATCGGCACCGTGTACGGATTCTCGGCGGTGATGCGCTCGTACATCTCGAACAGATTACCGTACCGCTCGCGAATGGTGTCGACGCCTGACCGCTTGATGGCGTCCGCGAAGTCGAGGTACACGCCGCGCCCACCCGGCCCCACGCCTCGTCCCTCGTCGCACACTTCCTTCGCGGCGCGCGATGCGATGTCGCGCGGCGACAGATTGCCGAAGCTCGGATACTTGCGCTCCAGGTAGTAGTCGCGGTCCGCGTCGGGAATCTGGTTCGGCGGACGCGTGTCGCCCTGCTGCTTCGGCACCCACACGCGGCCATCGTTGCGCAGCGACTCGCTCATGAGCGTCAGCTTCGATTGGTGTTCGCCGCTCTGCGGAATGCACGTCGGGTGGATCTGCGTGTAGCACGGATTGGCGAAGCCCGCGCCGCGCTTGTATGCGCGCCAGATGGCCGTGCAGTTGGAGCCTTTGGCGTTGGTCGAGAGATAGAAGACGTTCCCGTAGCCGCCGGTCGCCAGCACGACGACGTCGCCGGCGTGCGAGGTCACCGCGCCCGACACCCGGTCGCGCACGACGATGCCGCGCGCGCGGCCGTCGATCACCACCAGGTCCAGCATCTCGGTGCGCGGATACATGCGCAGCCGGCCCAGGCCCACCTGGCGCTCGAGCGCCTGATACGCGCCTAACAGCAGCTGCTGGCCCGTCTGTCCGCGCGCATAAAACGTGCGCGACACCTGCGCGCCGCCGAACGAGCGGTTGGCGAGGAGTCCGCCGTACTCGCGCGCGAACGGCACGCCCTGCGCCACGCACTGGTCGATGATGTTGAGACTCACCTGCGCGAGGCGGTACACGTTCGCCTCGCGCGACCGGAAGTCGCCGCCCTTGACCGTGTCGTAGAACAGGCGGTACACCGAGTCGCCGTCGTTCTGATAGTTCTTCGCGGCGTTGATGCCGCCTTGCGCCGCGATGCTGTGCGCGCGGCGCGGCGAATCCTGGAAGCAGAAGCACGAGACCTGGTAGCCGAGCTCCGCCATCGACGCGGCGGCCGAGGCGCCCGCCAGGCCCGACCCGACCACGATGACGGAGTGTTTCCGCTTGTTCGCGGGGTTCACCAGCTTCATCTCGAAGCGGTGGCGCTCCCACTTCTCGGTGATCGGTCCTTCGGGGACGGCGCTCTTGAGCTCCACGATTACCTCATCCAGCCCGCAAGAATCGCAACCGGCACT